>JAXHUT010000345.1:0-4846 GCA_034189405.1 Chloroflexota bacterium | reverse complement strand
CTGACGTTTTGCAGCGCTGGATTTATCCAGGGAGATATCCAAATCTTCATCCAGACCAAAATCCCGATACCACCGGTAAAATTGTGCTTTTCTTTCAGATACCGCCAGATCCGGTTCCCCGTAATATTTCCAGAGGGCTTTCAGGGCATATTCCAGTGCCTTTTGCTGGTAATCCCAGAGGGCTTTATCCCGGGAGAAGGACTCAAAATCAAAGCTGCGCCAATTGGGGGGCAGTGTCCCGGATGGGAGGTTATCGAGCATGCGCTGTAAATATATGCCGGTCATCTCACCCCCACCAGACCATCGGTTTGAGGGTCTCCCAGTCGGGGTCCGTCAGGCTCATTTTTTCACCATCCTGGAATTCGACAAAATCTTCCGTGATGCCTTTGATCCATTTCCCACGCAGGTGCGAAAGGGTCTCCGCCAGGTCAATGTCGGGATAGAGCCGTTCGGGATGGAAGCGAACCCGGTCCGCTTCAGTGTCAATTTCAATGCTTTCCAGAAGTTTGAGGTCCCGCAGAAAGACATAGGCATGGTAGGGGTCCTGGTTGGGATCATCGAAGAGGTCCGCGTCCTCGTAGTGCACCTTTTGGAGGGTTTCTTCGTACTGCTCCAGGTCATAATATTTGACGAAGTGGCTGATACCCGATTCACCTTCTTCAAAGACAGGCTTGCCGTCCTTCCATTTGGAGTGGAAGGCAATCTTTTTAATGCGGGGCAGGATCACATCGTTAAAGTGATCCCCCATCTCAACCAAAATGTACTTGCGCGAGCCGCCATCTTTGCGGTTGAGGCTCATCACAGCATGTGCGGAGGTACCGGAGCCAGCGAAGTAATCAAGAATAATCGCATCAGGATTTTTTTGTGTAGACGCATTCAAACACTCTTCAACATTGTAAAGAGATTTCGGAAATTGGAAACTTTTATACCCAATAATATCTCCTAGCAATTTTGAGCCATGAACATTAGAATTAAATTTATTATCTGTCCAAACTGTCTTGTAGCGATAAATCGATTTATACCTCTTTATGACCCATTCATCATTGATTTTTTGACAAAATAGTTCATTAGATATATCTTCAACAGTATTTCTTGAATTCCTCCATTTTCTTTCAACATTATTGCTATCTATCGGATACACTTCAATTGAACCGTCCTCCAGTTTAATATTTGCATGAACAGGGTGGAAATCATCTTCACTTACATCACCGAATGAAATTATTTTTCCGTTTTTTACAATAATTGGATAAAAGCAATTTTTTGCATTTTCTCTTCTCGATTCATCCCCACCCCAATCACGAAGTGGAACAACATTTCCCTCTTCTCTTTTTACTCTACCAATCAGTTTTTCACCTTTAGGGAATGAGAAATATGCATACTCATGAGTATTTGAAAAGTTATCACCTTGAATCCCCCCATGATTATGGATTATTACTATACAATTGTGCTCATAGTGCGGAAATAACTCACTTAATAGTAAACCTAAACGTTCTTGTTCATTTTCATCTATTGCAACAATATTGATTGAATTATCGTTAAGATATTCAGAACTAATACGAATTCTATTTTCCATCATAGATAACCATGAGGAGTGAACATAATTGTTTACATAATCAATTTCACTATATGTTGCATTGTAAGGGGGGTCAATATAAATAGTTTTGATACTTTGACGAAACTTTTGATATAGCGTATTTAATGCCTGATAATTTTCACTGTGGACCAACCAGCCGTCCAGCTCATCATCCAGATCATCAAAGATTGATAATAATTGGATCTCCAAATCCGGAAAATGTTTGGTATCCAGGGGCAGGGTGAGCCATTTTGGGTGGAGGTGTTCACCCGTCAGGTCGGTGGTTGTTATCTCCCTTATCAGCGCCTTTGGTTCCATATCCGAGTCAATCATGCCCAGTTCAACCCATTCCCCCATTTGCGCCGCCATCCCCTGATGGGCAAAAAGGGATTCAAGCAAATCCTCTCTGTCCCTTTTAATCAGATGGTCGAGGGTCAGGATGTAGTGACTGTTCCGCACAAATTTGGGCTTGTTCCAGATCTTAACCAACTCATCTTCAAACTGGCTGATGAAGCCGATCACCTTGTAGACAATTTCCTTCAGGGCTTGTAACTGGGCAATCCGTTCTGCCGACCAGACATTCTTCTCTGCAAATAGATACTGATACAGCCACAGGTCGAATTGTTCTTCCAAAAAAGCCCGGGCATTCTTGTTGATGAAATAATCCACCTCGGATTGTTTTTCAAAGACCCGGAAGGCTTTTTCAAGGATTTCATCTGAGATTTCCTGGTCTTCTTTCCTTAAATCCCGCAGAATTTGCTCAATTTTGGTGATCCTGCCCCGCACGGAATAAGCGGTGTCAAAGACAAGCGTCCCATCCGGTGCGACTTCACGGAAGCTGAAGACGATATCCCGTTTTTCATTGGCGCGTTTGTGCTCGATGTTGCTGGCATCGAAGTAGAAGTTAACCCCATCCAGCTCGGCTTTGAGACTTTTGAAAATGCGATCCGTTTTGACGTAGTAGAGCATGTGGGTCTTCCAGAACAGGACCACATCCCGGTCATCGGTATAAACCTTCTCGTAGATGTTCTGGTGCAGGGGGGTGTAGCGGAAATAAATCGAGCCGCTTTCGCTGAAATAGCGCTGAAAAAAGGTGTAGAGCTTATCGAATAATTCCTCGCGAAACCCGGGAAAACCCCCAAGCGCCTGGTCAATGTCCTTTTTTAATTTGGGAAAAACGCCATTCTGGTAATAGCGGGACTTGATCTGCATCAGGTTGATGAAGCCGGAGTCGCCTTCGATCTCGGCACCGACGAAGATGTCGCGCAGGGCGTTGAAGAATTGCTGTTCGTGGAATGTGTTGTTCATAGGTTTATACTCCCTGATTGCAATATTACGATTTTACCTTAATGTGAAGCTGAAGAAAGAATTATCTAATGAGATAGAAGTTGATTGAATAAAAATTCGATCTTTTATTTTTCTTTGGATATTTGGTTTAAGGGCATGCTTTAATGTGAGGGGGATTTGCAGGTCAACAAAATAAAGAAGAGGATTTTACCTGCGTCCGATTTTGGTTGCTGATTTCTCTGCCAACTTCGATAAGATAGTTGTTTAGTATATCAGTGTCCATGCCGACCAGGATTTTCGGCGTTGAGTTTAGGTTATTCTTCAAGCACTCATAAAGTTGCTGGATGCTCTGAAAGTAGAAAAAACTCACCAGGAATTTCATCTCTTCGCCGTTTTCGACGAGCGCTAATAGCCGTGACCGTAGTTCTGTTTCCCCATCGTTGATAATTTATATAGGATCACCAGTCAATAATTAGATAATAGAAATTTGGTTATAATACAAATAGTGCTCATCAATAATTATTATTCATTTGTTTCAAAAAATACTGGGATGTGGAACATATGTACAATTTTACAGATAATCAAAAAGATTTACTGCGATTGATAGTCAAACAAGTTCGTAATGGAAGACTTAATTTTTAAATAATAAATTCCTGTAATTTTGCAGGAAAAACAAATTTACTACTTTGCTTTTGAAAGGAATAGATTATGAGGAAAATACTTGCAATTCTTGCAATAATTATGATCACGTTTTCGCTTGCTGGATGCGGTAAAGAAAAAACTAATACCGAAACTTCTGGATTGGTTACTAGTGCTCCAGAATTTGAAACCAGCGAACTGGCGGAAGCAAAAACGCCAAGCAAAGAGGAAACTGAAAGTGAAAAAACTGTTGAAGCTGCCAGAACAACAACACCTACAGAAGAAGCTCAAGTATTCGAGGTTGATGAAGGGTTATTGAATGTAAAAATAACAATTCCATCTTTTTTCTTTGAGGACATGAGTGATTTTGATCCTGATGCTTATGCAGAGGAGAATGGATTTAAAGAAGCCGTTGTTAACGAAGATGGGTCTGTGGCTGTTACCATGAGTAAACGAGTGCATAATGAAATAATGGCTGAGATGGAGACAGAAACAGATAGAATTTTGAAAGAAAAGATTGAATCTGAAGATACCCCATACATAAAAGAAATTACAGCATCCAAAGGTTATAGAACTGTAACTGTTCGTGTGGATAAGGAAGGCTATGAGAATTCATGGGATATGACTCCTCTGTCGATTTACTTCAATGTAGTTTTTTATCAAATTTTCGATGACGCTGAGCCTTATTGTGAGGTCATAATTGAGGATGTCGAAACAGGTGAAGTTCTTAGTAGTGTAATTTATCCTGATGCTTTGGAAGAATAAAGAATTGCTTATTGCTCAAATTAATGCGGAGGTAATCAAGAATTCCTTTTCCGACATCGGATATAGCTTGATTTTGAAGTAAAGAAAAGTCTCTGCTTTCCTAGCTTCCTCAAAAAATGAACGTCTTCGACGGAGAATTGATTTTTGATTTCCTAAAAAAAAGGATTTATCCCCAGTGATCACCATAAGCCCACAGAACGATTTTGTGAAAAATCAAAGGTTTTAGATGTCAAAATATGCATAATTTATTGTGAGTCTCCTGAAAAAACCCCTGGAAAAAGAGAAAACCGCACGATGTGGGGGAAGTGGATTCGATCATCTAATTAGAACTTTTAGCAAAGAAGGAATTAGAATAATCAAACCTAATTCCCCACCCCATCCCCAACCATCTCCCTCCGCCTGATCTCCCCCAAGCCCCTGACCGTCATCACCCCCACAGAGATTACAAAATACGCACTGAACAAGGCTGCTTCCGCCATGTACCCCAGGGCGGGCACGATCAGAAACGCCAGCCCGACCTTGCCCAGCATGGTCAAAAAACTGACCTTCAGCGGATATTCCGCCTCGCCAAAAGCCAGCAGC
>JAXHUT010000344.1:0-2250 GCA_034189405.1 Chloroflexota bacterium | reverse complement strand
TGGGGTCAGGCGGAGCTAGATCGTTTACATAACGCAGGTCATACTTTGGGTCAGTTAACCCAAAGATGGCAGGATCGTTTGACCACAGAAATTGGGCGGGATGACTTTGATCGAGTTAAAGACCAATCGATAGCCTTATTAAAGGATGAAGATCGTGAAAACCTGGCGATGGCATTAGGTGGATTTGCCCAGAATCGTCTATATCGTCAACTGTTGCTGTCAAAGATATCAGAATTATGGGTTGAATACCTGACAAATGTGGAAGCCCTTCGGGTTTCAGTCAGGATGGAAGCTTACGGGCAGAAGGATCCGCTTGTGGTTTATAAGAGTGAAGCCAGCAGAATGTTCACGGATCTGCTTTCGGACATTCGGGCAGGTGTTATTGACCAGATGTTTCGCGCTCGATTGGCGAGTGAAGCAGATTTCAAAAAGCGCAAGGATTCTTCAAGGAAAGTCGCAGCACAACCTTCTGCGACGACATCAAAAAAGAAGAATAAGAAAAGTAGAAAACGACATTGATATTAAATGACGAGATTAAAGAGGTCAAATGCATATTCTTGTAACCAATGACGATGGCGTGTATGCACCCGGATTATTGGCATTGGCACAGGCTGTTCGAAAAATTGCAGACAGGGTCACGATTCTTGCACCGGATCATAATTGGTCTGCTTCAGGTCATGTCAAAACGCTCCATCGTCCTCTTCGCGTCAAAGAGGTGATTTTGGAGGATGGCAGTTCCGCCTGGGCAAGCGATGGGGCGCCATCGGACTGTGTTGCCCTGGCTCAACTGGGCTTTATCCCTGAGAAGATTGACCTGGTTGCCTCTGGCATAAACCCCAATGCAAATATTGGTCATGATGTTACCTATTCTGGCACGGTTACAGCAGCCATGGAAGCCGCGATTTGGGGAATACCCGGGGTGGCTGTATCCCTGGATGCGCCGGAAGGATATACAGCCCCACTGGATTATCAGCCTGCAGCAGAGGCTGCCAGAAGAATCATCGCCTGGCTGGTGGATCACCGGGACTTACCAGAAGAGGCCATTTTAAATGTCAATGTGCCATATGGGCCGATTACAGATATGAAGGGGTTTAAAATTACACGGCAAGGATTGCGTATCTATCGAGATGAGCTCTTACGTCGGTTAGACCCACGCGGGAAACCCTATTATTGGATTGGCGGGGAAGCACCCATCGGGGTTGAAGAACCCGGCACAGATTACGGATCCTTAGCTGCGGGGTATGTTTCGATCACACCGATCCAACTGGATTTGACCAGCCGGGCTTTGAAAATCTGGATGGAGACATGTGGGTTTGAGGATGATATCCCGGTAAATTGAGGTAATTCGATATTTTAAGGTTGTGTATTCAAAAGTCGCTTGACAACAAAATAGATTTCGGTATAATCCACCCTTGTGCTTAACGCACAGATCTCGTTCGGAAAAGAACGGATCCTTAAAAAATAAATATCTACCAGCGTCTTTCGAGGATTGCATTCAAAGCAAACAAAAAACTAAAACATCTTTGAAAAAATGCTTGACTCATGGCAGGGAGTGTAGTAACATCATTATCCCCACAAAATGGGGCAGATGATCTTGCCTGAAAGCAGGCAGATCCTTGAAAATCTAAGACGCAAAGCGTGAGCACATACTTCAGCACATTGCAGATACAAAGCAATAGGAAGCGGCCGGTGTTAGCGAGATAGCATCGGCGCTTTTGTCTGGAAATTGACAAACGGAATTCGTCAGCAACTTGACAAAGTATGTAAGTGAGAGTAAGATCACGCTCTCGCAATGAGAGATAGCACCTTAACAACTGAAGAGTGATAGGAAGATGACAAACCTCGTCAATGAAATAAAGATCGAATCAGATCTAACACTATCCGCTACAAAAAGAACGAAACACCTTTTTAGGTGATATTTTTTGCGGAGAGTTTGATCCTGGCTCAGGATGAACGTTGGCGGCGTGCCTAATACATGCAAGTCGAACGAAGAGCTTAGAGTAGCAATACTTTGATAACTCTTAGTGGCGAACGGGTGAGTAACGCGTTGGTGACCTGCCCCAAAGATAGGGATAACAGTTCGAAAGGACTGCTAATACCTAATGTTATCATTTGGCTTAGATGCCTTTTGATTAAAGGAGCTTGCTCCGCTTTGGGAGGGGCCTGCGTCCCATCAGCTAGTTGGTAGGGTAATGGCCTACCAAGGCTATGACGGGTAGGGGACCTGAGAGGGTGGCCCCCCACAATGGA
>JAXHUT010000343.1:0-3373 GCA_034189405.1 Chloroflexota bacterium | reverse complement strand
AAAAGCACATCCCGCCCTACAATGGTCGCTCAAAAACATTAAACATGAAGAGCACGAAGGACACAAAGAAAAAAATAAATATTGTCATCGCGCGTGCACTCAAATTCGTAGCGTATCATTTTATTAACAAACACGCAGCAAATAGTGTGGGTTGACGAAAATCGAGTCGCCTAAAATAAGCACATTGCTCAACAAAACAACTGGATGATTAACTATCGGCGGGATGACAAACACATCCCGCCCTACAATGTTCGCTCAGGTTGTTGGCTGCGTTATGCCCCTGCGCTACGAGTTGTCAACTACGGACTTTTTGTGCCTAATACCCAATACCTGATACCTGATCCCTGATTATAAAAAATCGGCGGGATGAAGATCACATCCCGCCCTACAATGTTCGCTCAGGTTGTTGGCTGCGTTATGCCCCCGCGCTACGAGTTGTCAACTACGGACTTTTTGTGCCTAATACCCAATACCTGGCACCTGATCCCTGATTATAAAAAATCGGCGGGATGAAGATCACATCCCGCCCTACAATGACGGTTTCACATCTCTATGAATACAAGGCTATTTAAGGAAATGGACCATATCTTCCACATTATCAAGCCAATAACGCCGGTAATAATCTGCGGACCATGCGCGATCATCCGTAAACAGGAACAAATGGACCCGCACCTTCAGCCCCCCATAATCGAAGGTGATTGATTCCTCATTCTTTTCGAATAGCTCTCTAAAACCATCGACCTTGTACTGGTATTCTGTCCTTGAAGTACCTTTTGGGTCCACAAAGAGGATATGATAATCCCTCCCCTTCTGCATCCAAAAAATGAAGTCCGGTCTAAAATTTGCGATACGATTATCAACAGGATAATAATAGGGAATATTGATATGGTCACGGGTTTCATCAATCCGGCTGAAAAGCCACCAGTCAAAATTTTTAAAGGGATTGTTTTCCTCAGCAAGGGCATTTTCCAGTTTCGTCAGGAATTTAACTTCACTTCTGACCTTGATCACACTGCGCAAATAATCCAGTTTATCATCATCCGACACCAGAACCGGTAAATAATAATGCTGCTGGATGCGTTTGAAAGAAACTTCCTGACCCTTGTATGTAAACCCTTCTCCCTGTGAAATTGTCTTTGACTTTTGTAGTAATTCCTCAAAAGGCAGCTGACCCGCCTCATATTTCGCCTGTAACTCAGCCACTTTCTTCGGATGTTCGTAGAATTTTTCTAAAGATTTCTCAAATTCGACAAATTCAACATCCGGAAGGTAAACACGCACATGCGCATAGTGGTTGATCTCGTCTTCTAAGCGTTTAAATTTTTCGAATTCTTGAGCGGATAAAGATAGATATTGAATAATCTGTCTGACCAATACAGAAAGATTCTTATAGTGAGGTCCGTCGGCTATGTAATGCTCATTCTGATTATCTTTACTTGCCCTGATACTGGCAATTTGCTTTGGTGAAGCGCCATACAGCGCTAATAACAGCCGATCATCATCCAGGTAGTCGAGATAATTTTTAAGTTCTTCTAAATTTTTCTGTGAAAGAGCGAATTTCGCCATGGAGCGTTGATGGTAGAGGAGCTTGTCCTGCTTACGGAAAACAGGAATTAACATCAAGTGATCTTTGATCTTTATTGTGTTCAACTGCAAGCTGATCTCACGAACCCCAGATTGTTCATCCTCCTGGTCGAGCTCACTGATCACCGTTTCAAGGGCATCTCGATTGGTGCCAAAGATAAATTCGCTTTCCAGCGGGAGGATATCCCCCTTGATTTGGTGAAAAACCGACTCCTTTTCTTCCGATAGAACCCCCGATGTGTACAGGTCTCTGAACCGTTTGCGATACCCCGGCAAGGGCTCAATCCTGGCGCCACGGCCGACGGACTGCAGGATGAACTTCTTGGCGTCGGTGCCCGTACCGATATTGATGTACATGATCACGTTTGGACGGTTTGAATCCCAACCCTCATAAAAACTGCGCGAACCCAAAAGCAGGTTGATGCTTGAGTCAGCTTGATTTAACCGGTCGAAAAAGCCCTCATCCTTGAAACGATGGTTGATTTCATAGCCCTGCAGCTCTTTGGACAACCAGTTCGAGACGTCGCCAATCCGGATCAGCGCAAATGCCTCATCCCCCGTCTTCATCTTGAAGGCGATCTCTTTGCGATCGGATGGCCGGTAAAGGACCTCGATCTGACCCGGTTCGCCAACATTAAAAACAGCTCGCAAAAGGTCCTGGCGTGAGATGCCGTTCAGAATGCCTTGATCCAAATATAGTTTTGTCCCGGGTTCATACAAATAAGGCGGTTGAGATGCAACCTCCTGCATTAACTCCGCCTTTGCATCATCCCACTGATTTTCGTCAATTTCTCCATTGGCAATTCGCACCAGTTCACGGAAAAACAGTTTCAGGTCAGAATCTTCGGTATTCACGGAATTGACCAGCACCATCAACAGGGGTTGATGATAGAGCGCAGGATTGATCCTTCGCAGCTTTTGACCCCTCTGGCGGATAAATGTCAGCAGGATCAGCGATTTCAGAACGATTTTTTGTTTTTCGCTTTCGGTGAAATCCTGTTTCCTTTTAAAGGCGGTGGTTTCCTGGTCAAAGATATAAATGTGTTTGCCGTAACCCTTGCGGATGTACTCGCTCAGGTTGAAGTTATAAGCAGTTGTGATGATTTCCCGGGGATCTGTGAAGGTCGCCGAGAAGTTGAACATAAACCCTTCCCGGGAGAGGATCGAATAAATTTGCTGACGCTTCGAATCCTCACGATCGCCTTTGTGAGCTTCGTCCAAAAGGATGTACCAGCGACCGTGATTATCGTAATTGCGAAAGTCGATAATCTTTTCTTTTTGCTCATCGCTTAAATTATCGGAGCGATAATAAAAGATGGTGCGTTCATTTTCCGCAAACAAATTAGGTTGGGCGCGCTTGACCTCGCTGTAATCCCGCAGTTCGTGCAGGCGAATATAGAAACCCCCGGTGGTGTTGTAATCGCTGATGTGCTCCTGCAGCTGTTCGAGCAAATCATCCCGGTGGGCAAGGATCAGAATATCATTGTTGGGGATTTCACCGCGCTTGATCAGCTCATGCAGGAGTTCCACCAGTTTGACGATCACCAGGGTCTTGCCGGATCCCGTTGCCATCCAGAAGCAGATGCTGTTGATGAATTGGACGTAGGGCAATTTATCTTCAACGGCATCATAATAAGTTTCCTGCAGGGCAGCCAGCCGACGTTTTGCTGCGCTGGATTTATCCAGGGAGATATCCAAATCTTCATCCAGACCAAAATCCCGATACCACCGGTAAAATTGTGCTTTTCTTTCAGATACCGCCAGATCCGGTTCCCCGTAATATTTCCAG
>JAXHUT010000342.1:4916-25188 GCA_034189405.1 Chloroflexota bacterium | reverse complement strand
ATTATGAGGTCAGTAGGGCTCTTGATGCTTGTGAAGGCGCGCTGCTGATCGTGGATGCTGCCCAGGGGATCGAGGCTCAAACCCTCGCAAATTTGTACCTAGCCCTGGAAGCTAACCTAACTATTATCCCCGTCATCAATAAAATTGATCTTCCATCTGCCCAAACGGAAGATGTTTTGGAGGATATTCACAATTTATTGGGAACGCCAAAGGAACAAATCCTCCAAATTTCAGCAAAACAGGGCACAAATGTCTGGCAAGTACTGCAGGCGATCGTTGATTTTATTCCTCCGCCAAAGGGTGATGACCAGGCAGCGCTTGAAGCGTTGATCTTTGATTCGCATTATGATTCTTATAAAGGCGTTGTTGCTTATGTGCGCGTGTTTAATGGTTCAATAAAACATGATGACCAGTTGTTGATGATGTCCACCAAAACGAAAACCTCACCGGTGGAAATTGGTATTTTTACCCCCATGATGACTCCCATCAATGAGCTCAGGTCAGGTGATGTGGGTTATATTGCCACGGGTTTAAAAACCGTCTCCGAGTGCCGGGTGGGGGACACAATCACCTACGCCCAGGGTGGTGTAGAAAAGCCCTTGCCTGGTTACAAGCAAGCCAAGCCGATGGTGTTTGCCGGCGTATATCCTACTGAAGGTGAGGATTATACGGATTTGCGGGATGCCCTGGAGAAACTCCAATTAAATGATGCCTCACTGGAATACCAACCCGAGACTTCAGAGGCTTTGAATTTTGGTTTCAGGGTCGGGTTCTTGGGGCTATTTCACATGGATATCATCCAGGAGCGCCTTGAACGCGAGTACGATATGGATGTTGTCTTTACCGCGCCATCGGTTGAGTACCAGGTTAAGCTTAATAACGGCAAAATGATTACGATTTCTTCTCCATCTCAGCTGCCGGATGAAAATGAGATTGACCAGATTTTGGAACCCTGGATGGACCTGACTATTTTCACCCCGACTGACTATTACGGCGTGGTGATGGAACTGGTCACAAAAAAGCGGGGGATTTTTATCTCGCAAGAATATCCATCCCCAAACCGTGTGCAGATAGAATTTGAAATCCCACTATCTGAATTAATCATCGATTTTTTTGACCAGCTCAAATCCGGCACGCGCGGCTACGCTTCAATGGATTACCAGTTTAACGACTATCGTCCGGAGAAACTGGTAAAGCTTGAAATTTTAGTCAATGGTGAATCCGTTGATGCTTTGACGGCTATTGTCCATAAGGATGATGCTTATCACAAGGGACAGGCCTTAGTCTCGCGCTTGAAAGAATTAATTCCAAGGCAGATGTTCACAATACCGATCCAGGCTTACGCACAGGGCAGGGTGATATCACGCGCCAATGTGAAAGCCATGCGAAAGGACGTCCTTTCGAAATGTTACGGCGGTGACATCACCAGAAAGAAAAAACTGCTGGAAAAGCAAAAAAAGGGTAAGCGGCGGATGAAGATGGTGGGGAATGTGGAAATCCCGCAGGAAGCCTTTATGGCGATCTTACGTTTGGACCAGACAAAATGAGTTCTCAGAAGTCAGCATTTCTTAAACAGATAAGCCGCTGGCTGATCCCGGTTTTGATCAGTGTTTTAGCTTTCTGGCTGGTCTTGCGCAATATTGATTTATCAAAGTTTATAACTTACCTGAAACGTGTCGGTTTTGAAGCCGTGTTTTATGCGTCACTCCTACATTTTTCGAGTTTATTGTTTCGAGTTTTCAGCTGGTACATTTTGTTGGGGCGAAAAGTGTCTTTCAAAGACGCATTCTTTACCATGAATGCAGGCTATTTATTAAACAATGTTTTTCCCTTTCGATTGGGTGAGGTTGGGAGGGCCTTGCTTTTGGACAATCCTGAAGGTACGTCTGCTCTGGAAGCCTTTTCTAGCGTAATTGTCGAGCGAGTTTTTGATGTGTTCCTGGCGGCGGTCTTTGTTTTGATCATGCTGCCGAGGGTCCTGGCAGGCGATGCAAATCAAACCCTGATTTTGATCGCTTTCTTATTGGCACTGCTGGGGATCCTCGCTTTGTATTTGATTGCCAGGTATCGTAAGCCTATCCTTGCCTGGTTGGACCGCTGGGGAGAAAAAGCAGGTTTTATTGACCGTTGGATAAAACCAAAAGCAGCCCAAATTTTAGAAGGTTTATCTGTTCTCAGCAATCCCCGCTTGTTTTTACTGGCATTCGGGAGCTTATTTATCAGCTGGATGCTTGCATTTGTTCAAAACTTTGTTGTTTTTAGAGCGCTGTACCCGAATCCCCCGTTTTGGTGGATGATATTTGTGCTGAGCATCGGCACCTTTGGTATCGCGCTGCCATCGGGGCCGGCGGGGTTGGGCGTTTTTGAAGGTGCGATGGTGGCTGGTTTTGCCTTGCTGGGCGTGGATGCAGGGGTAGGATTTGCACATGCGATCATTATTCATGCGATGAGTATTGTTTATAATAATATTTTTGGTTTGATTGGCTTGCATTTAAGAGGCGAGGCATTGGTCGACCTTTACCAGCGTGCAATTCGGCGATCTCCAAAAGCTCAAACCCAAGAATGACCATGCGAATCTTAATTGTTTTGACTTATTACACGCCCTATAAATCCGGCTTGACCATTTATGCTGCGCGGCAAGCCCAGGCACTCGCTGCTTTGGGACATGACGTGACCGTTCTGACTTCACAATTTGACCCGGATTTACCCAAATATGAAGATGACCAAGGGGTACAAATTGTCCGTTTACCCGTTGCGTTTCGATTGTCAAAAGGCGTTATCATGCCAAAGATTATATCCACCGCCTGGAAACTGATCGGACAATCGGACATTATTAACTTACACCTGCCGCAAGGTGACGCTGCCCTCGTGGCAATTATTGCGAAAACTCGAAATAAACCCCTGGTATCAACTTATCATTGTGATATAAAAATGCCAAGGGGGGTGATTAACACACTTGCGGGTTGGGGTGCTGCCCTTTCTAACCACATTTCGGCAAGCTTGTCGGATGCCCTTGTTCAAAACACCCGCGATTTTGCGGAACATTCAAAATTTCTCGAGAGGTACTTGAAGAAATTGACGGTGATCCAGCCGCCGATTGTGGTTGACCCGGTTTCTAAAGAGACGGTGGCTCAATTTGTCAGGAAATTTAAGATTGACCCATCCAGAAAAATTATTGGCATGGTCGCCAGGTTAGCCAGCGAAAAAGGCGTAGAATACCTGGTCGGTGCCCTGCCTGAAATGCTTGAGGACGTTGACGCTGCCCAGGTTATTTTTGTTGGTAATTATCAGAATGTGATTGGCGAGCAAGCCTACAAAGAAAAAGTTCTGCCGATGATCGAAGGGCTCGGTGATCGCTGGAAATTCCTCGGGATAATTTCTGAGGTTGACAAGGCGGCATTTTACAGCCTTTGTGATGTGCTTGTTTTGCCCTCAATTAACAGCACCGAGTCCTTTGGGATGGTGCAGGTTGAGGGGATGACCTGCGGTACGCCCGTGGTAGCCACAGATCTGCCCGGTGTGCGCCAGCCCGTGCTTTCTTCAGGCATGGGGAAGATCGTGCCTGTTAAAAATCCACACGCCCTGGCAGAAGGGATTGTTGCAGTTTTAAAATCATCAAACAGGCTTGATGATAAAAAGGTGGACGCTTTGAAAGATCATTATTCCCCTGAAACGGTCGCAAAAAAATATGAAACCTTATATCAAAAATTGATGGAGCCCAATGGATAAGCAGCAGCTGGATGATATTCTCTGGCGTCATCTTTCAAGTCTGCCCTATTTTCGGGGGTTTTTACGCGCTGTGGAAGACCGATTCTATCAGGAGATTGACCTGCCTGAGCCGGTGTTTGACCTGGGCTCAGGTGACGGCCATTTTGCTTCGGTCGCATTCCGGGATAAATTAGATGTCGGTTTGGACCCCTGGGTTGAACCGACCCTTGAAGCGCAGGGGCGGGATACCTATCGATTATTGGTCCTGGGCGAAGGTGCCCACATCCCATTTCCAGAGGCTTATTTTGGTTCTGTGACCAGCACTTCCGTCTTAGAGCACATTCCTGATATTGAGCCGGTCCTGTCTGAAGCTGCTCGAATTCTCAAGGTTGGTGGTAAATTTGTCTTTTGCGTGCCAAATCATCGTTTCCCCGAATTGCTTTGGGGTCGCAAAATGCTATCAAAATTGGGCTTTAAAAAATTGGGATCTGCTTACAGCCGATTCTTTAATAGGATTGCTCGTCATGCACATACCGATTCGCCCAGTGTGTGGCAGTCACGCCTGGAACGGGCAGGTTTTGATCTTGTTGAAACCTGGGATTATTTCCCACCTGAAGCTCTGACAATTCTGGAGTGGGGGCATCCATTGGGATTGCCGTCACTTTTATCAAAAAAGCTGTTTGGTCGCTGGATATTGTTCCCAAAACGCTGGACCCTGGCGATCCCCTGGCACTGGACGAGAAAATTTCTTGATGCCCCAAGATCAGATCAAGGCGTGTGTTCCTTTTTTATCGCACGGAGAAAGCCATGAGTTTTTTTAAGAGATTGACATATTATGGAAGCTCCGTTTTCAGGATGGCGTTCAGTTTTAAAAACTTTTTTCCTTTGATCCCTTATTTTCTGAACAAAGAGAAAGACAAGGAAGTCATCGTCGCATTGCGCAAAAACCCGCTGCGCCTGGTTGCGAGGGGGGCGATGGACATCTGGTCCATCAAAGAAACATTTCTGGATGCTTTTTATACACGGTATGGTGTTCCGATTCAGGACGGATGGACGATCATGGATATTGGTGCCGGGATAGGGGATTTTAGCATTTACGCAGCCCAACGAAATCCGCATGGGGTTATTTTTGCCTTTGAGCCTTTCCCCGAGTCCTATCATTTACTGGAAAGAAATATTGCCTTGAATAGCATTGAAAATGTTTTGCCATTTCAATCCGCTGTATGGGGGCAAGCAGGTTTTTTACATTTGGAGAATTCCAGCGGTGAACCATTGCAGGTGGTCAGCAAGGAAAGCCCCTCATCAAAAATTGAAAAAGGTGTGAACAAGGTCAGCGCGCTGCCGCTGTCCCAGGTTTTTGAAACCCACGCAATAGGAAAGCTTGATCTTCTGAAACTCGATTGCGAAGGGGCAGAATATGAAATCCTGATGGGCTCATCCCCAGACGTGTTTGATAAAATTGAGCGGATAATCATGGAATATCATGACATTGATGAAAATCATAATCACAACAATCTGGCATCCTTCCTGCGGGGAAAGGGATACAAGGTCTCTTGTTATGATAATTTTGTACATGATAATATTGGTTACCTTTTCGCTGAAAGCAAGCAGGACGGTTAACGGGTTGTCAGCAAATCAAGCCTGAAGTATCATTTCCAAAGATATCGTTTAATAAGTGGTCAAGTAAATGCAGTTTTCAAGACACCGGAAAAAATTTTTATGAACCATCAACATCAACCGGAAAATCAAAATCAGGACAGTGTTTGGGATTATTTTGTTGAAAAATTAAAATTCTGGACGCGCGACCAGGGTGAAATAGAAAAAATTACGGATCAAGGGAAAATTGAGGGAAAGCTTCCATTTCCCTGGTTGACGCTGGCTGCTTTAGCCTTGGCATTAATGGCGCAATTAACACTTGAGCCTTCGCCTGGGCGAACACCCTTACCCGGGATTTTATTATATGGGGCAGCGGGAGGGTGTTTAATAGCGGCGATTTTGCGCAGGGAATGGCATTTTCCAAGGCTAAAACCTGATCAGGGTGTACCGATGAACACAAGCTTTCGGATTGATTTCTTTTTAATTGGGCTTCTTCTGGCAATGCTTACCTTTGTTTTGTTTGGCGGTGGCACATTCGGGCTGCTGAATACTACTTTGTGGATCTTGTCGATATTGTTTATTTTTCTGTCTTTCTTGAAAAAGGGTGAATCGGAGCGACGTCCGCTTAAGGGTTTTTTGGCTCGTTTCAAGACTGAAGGTTGGCACATCCCCATTTCTCGCTGGACGATTATCGTTCTGGCGGTGATTGCCCTGATCCTGTTTTTTAATTTTCATCGTCTTGAATCTGTTCCCCCTGAGATGGTCTCGGACCAGGCAGAAAAATTATTGGACATCAATGATATTTTGAATGGGAGCAGAGCCGTTTATTTCCCTCGTAATACGGGCAGGGAGCCGCTCCACTTTTACCTGACAGCTGTTTATATGGCGGTATTCAACCTGGAAGTCTCTTTTTTGAACCTAAAGGTGGTGGCAGTTTTTGCAAATTTGTTAACCCTTTTCTTCATTTACTTATTAGGTAAGGAGATTGGGAACAAATGGGTTGGTTTAAGCGGGGTATTGTTTGCAGGGATGGCTTACTGGCCGTTGTTGTTCACCAGATTAGCCTTGCGCATCCCCTATTATCCCTTGTTTGTTGCACCTGTGATGTATTTTTTGATTCGGGGTTTACGTCGCCAGAATATCATCGACATATTATTGACGGGTTTGTTCCTGGGTTTGGGATTATATGGTTATACGCCCTTTAGAATCGTACCGATTTATGTGGTACTGGCGACGATTATTTACCTCGTCCATCGACCTGTGCAAAATAAACGATTGCAAGCGGTTTTTTCTTTAGCATTGATCACCCTTGTTTCACTGGTGGTCTTTGTGCCCCTATTGCGATTTTGGTTGGCAAACCCGGATCTTTTCGCATACCGCGCCTTTTCAAGGCTGACGGATATGGAAGCCGGGTTCCAAAAAGCCCCCATCCTGATCTTCCTGGAAAATTTCTGGAAAGCAAGTGTGATGTTCTTCTGGGATAATGGGAGTATCTGGGCGCATTCCATACCTGGTAGACCAGCCCTGGAGGTTGTCTCCGGCGCGCTTTACTTTTTGGGGATCACGGGTCTGTTGGTACGCTATATCCGTCAACGACAATGGATTGATTTGTTCTTGTTGGTTTCAATCCCAATCATGCTGATGCCTTCAATTTTATCCCTCGCTTACCCCGGTGAGAATCCAAGCTTAAACAGGACAGCTGGGGCAGTCGTGCCGGTTTTTGTTGTTATTGGACTGTCTTTTGAAACCCTTATTCGCACCTTTCGAGAGCGGCTTTCGGGTGCCTATGCAAAAATTGTACCCACTGCCCTGCTCGGTATCTTGGTTTTATGGTCGAGCTTGAATAATTATGACCTTGTTTTTAACCAATATTACGAAATTTACAGGGCGTCCAGTTGGAATACTTCGGAGATTGGCGAGATTGCCAGGTTTTTTATTGAATCAATTGGGTCTCCAGACACCACCTATCTTGTAGGATATCCGCATTGGGTGGATTCACGCCTGGTAGCGATCAATGCCGGACAGGTTGGCAAAGATTTTGCGATTTTTCCCGATCAAATCCGCGAGACTCAGGATGACCCGCGGCCGAAAATGTTTTTTGTGAACTTGTTTGACACAGAAAATATGGACTTACTTGAAGAAACCTACCCCGAGGGCGTTATATGGCGACACGATGCAGAAGTTGAGAACAAGGACTTCATGATCTTTTTTGTACCTCCCACACAAGGAACGGGTGCTGATGACAGCTGATCATCGAAAACCGGCACAGAATAAAGCCCTCTTTTGGGAAAAGGTTATTGTTGCCATTCTCCTGGTTGTGATGCTATCAGGGGGGGCATATTTACGCCTGGTGGGGGTAAATTGGGATGAAAACCAGCACATGCACCCCGATGAGCGTTTTCTCAGTCTCGTTCAGACCGCAATCTCACCGGTTAACACTGCCGCTGAATATTTCAATACGGAAACATCCAGCTTAAACCCGGCAAATCGTGGACACACTTTTTTTGTTTACGGGACCTTACCAATTTTTATCATCCGTTATATTGGTGAAGCCCTCGGGAAAACGGATTATCACGCGATTACCATTGTAGGGCGCCATGTCTCTGCTATTTTCGATTTGCTGACGATTTTACTGGTATTTGCAATCGGGAAAAAATTGTATAACCGCTGGGTAGGACTGCTCAGCGCTGCTTTTTATGCACTGGCTGTATTACCGATTCAACTCTCCCATTACATGACCGTGGATACGATCACCAATACTTTTACATTCTTGGCGATCTACGCTGGGGTTTGGGCGCTCAAACGTCAACCCTTATCGGGCATAAAAAATCAAGGGGATCGAGCTGATCAGGACAATGGGGACCAGAATGGTGGCAGGGATAAGGCTGAAGAAATTAAATCTGCAAGTTTCCGCCTGATCATCAGGGATTTAGCACCGTACCTCTTATTTGGCATCGCATTGGGTGCAGCGACAGCTTCAAAGATTAACGCTGTGGTTGTGGCGATGATTTTGCCAATGGTTGAAGCGATTCGTTACCTGAAAATGGACGCTGAAGCGAGGGATGAGGCACTTCTCCCGATTATTCGCAACCTTGCGCTAGCAGCCGTCCTGAGCTTCATTGTCTTTCGCATTGGGCAGCCCTATGCCTTTAACGGGCCGAACTTCTTGAATTTTGGAATCAACGAAAACTGGTGGCAGAGCATTCAAAGTTTGCGGTCACAGGCTTCAGGGCAGGTTGATTTTCCACCAGCACTGCAATGGGCTCGGCGCCCTATCACATTTTCATGGGAGAATATGGTCGCGTGGGGTTTGGGTTGGCCCTTGGGGATTCTTGCCTCACTTGCTTTCCTGGGAATGGGATGGGCAATACTGCGAAAGAAGGATGGGTCCACCCACCTGCCATTGTGGGCTTTCACCGGTTTATACTTTATATGGCAATCTTTGTCTTGGGTTCGGTCCATGCGCTATCAGGTTTTGATTTATCCGTCCCTGGCTGTCATTGCCGCTTGGGGACTGGTCAACCTCTGGTCTCTAAGAAAGAGCATCAAACTCGGATCGATTCAGATCAAACCGAAAGTCGTTCGCACAGCAGCTGTAATATTAACCATTTTTGTTATTTTGAGTACGGCTGGCTGGGCGTTTGCATTTTCTCGGATTTATACTCGGCCGCACACTCGTGTCGCAGCCAGTCGATGGATTTATCAAAATATTCCAGGTGCATTAAATTTACAACTTCAAACAACAACCGGTGATTTTCAGCAGCCCTTACCTTATCGTGCAGGGGATACCTTGAGCCCTGGTGAGCGTTATCAAATGCCATTTCGAGCTGTCGCAGACGGCAGCCTGCACAGCGTGACCTTCCCCCATATTTTGGATCAATCCCAGGATTCCACTCAAAAAACTCTGTTTTTGACGTTTTTTTCTGCTGAAGCCCCAGGAGAAGTGCTGGCAAGCGCTCGTATCCAAAATAATTTTCTTACAACGGAGGGTGATTGGCGTGGTTCGTCTTTTGATTTTATTTTAGACCGTCCGTTGAACCTGGTTGAAGGAAACCTGTATTATTTATCGCTGGATGTTATTGAAGGGGAATCGACATTTGTTTTGAATGGTTCGCCATCCCTGGATATTGTAACCGTGGAGGGTCTGTCGCTTAAGAGCCCCTTACCCTTGATTCAGCAAGGGGTTCGCAAGGACAATCCTTACACGATGAACATCCAGGTTGTCCAGGATGGCGGGATAATCGCTGTCACAACACCTTATTTGGTCGACCAGTCCGGTGAACCGGGCATAAAAACACTCAATCTGGAACTGGTTGATCCAGATGGTGTTTCCCGCTCAAGCGTCCTCCAATCTGAATTTCAACCCGGGGATGACCCTCGTGGGAAAGCCTATTCTTTTGAATTTGATCAGCCGCTTGATGTTGAAGCGGGGCAGACGTTGACCGTCACCCTCACGACGCAAGATGAAGGCGTGAGACTGGTTCCACAGGCATCGGCACCGGTGCACGAGAGCAGTTGGGATGACGCTATCCCCTATCCCGTTGATGGTTTCAGCCCCTATAGTGAGACTGGCGGCATTTATCGCGGTGATTTGAATTTTGAAATGTACTGGGCGGATGATCTGCTTAAACTAGAAAAATTTGAGACCCATCTTGACATGGCTGACTACATCTTTATCACATCCAGCCGACAATGGGGCACGACCACACGGGTTCCTGAACGCTATTTATTGACCACTGCCTATTATCGAAATCTTTTAGGCTGCCCGGAAGGGGAGGATATTGAATGGTGTTACAGCGTTGCTGAGCCGGGTATGTTTGAAGGGCAGCTTGGTTTTGAGCTGGTTGAGACCTTTACTTCCCATCCCAATATTGGTCCACTAGAAATCAACACGCAGTTTTCTGAAGAGGCTTTCACCGTCTATGATCACCCCAAGGTTTTGATATTTAAAAAAGCGGATTCCTATGACCCCCTTCAGATACGAGAAATACTGCGTGCCGTGGATTTGAGTAAAGTTGTTTATTTTACACCCGGTGAAGCAGCAGATTATAAAGGGCCTGACCCTGAAGGGCTTTACGAACCTCGCTATAACCTGATGCTGCCTGAAGAACGTTTGGAAAGACAACGAGAAGGGGGGACTTGGTCAGCTTTATTTGATCGAGATCGCTTGATCAACTCATCACATTTATTGGCAAGCGCAGCTTTTTACTGCCTGGTAACCTTCCTGGGCACAGTAGCTTACCCAATCATCCGGATGGCTTTGCCCGGTTTGGCAGACCGGGGTTACCCGCTTTCCAAGTTGGCTGGCTTGTTGATCCTTGCATTTGTCGTTTGGATTTTAGGTTCATTAGGGGTGTCATTCTCTGTTGCAACCATTTTGTTTGTTTTGATAGGAATGATGGTTGTTTCCAGTGTGTTCATCTTCTTGCAAAGGCAAATGCTTTGGCATGAGATAAAGGAAAATTGGCGATATTTCTTAACTGTTGAAGTTCTTGCCTTGATTGCCTTTATCTTCTTTTTACTTGTCAGGTGGGGCAACCCGGATTTGTGGCATCCATTCAAGGGCGGCGAAAAGCCCATGGACTTTTCCTACTTGAATGCAGTGCTTAAGAGCACGACCTTCCCGCCCTATGATCCCTGGTTTGCCGGCGGATACATTAATTATTATTATTTTGGCTTTGTGATCATCGGGGTTCCGATTAAATTATTGGGCATTGTGCCGGCTGTAGCCTACAACATTGTCCTCCCAATTTGGTACAGCATTCTGATTTTAAGTGCTTTTTCTGTGGGATGGAATCTCTACAAAGGCATTCCACGATCAAAAGCTTTATCTATTGCAGAAAAGCGTGAGAGAGGATTCTTCCCTACAGCTTTTTGGGTTGGTTTGGGAACCGCTATCCTGCTGGCTTTGTTGGGAAATCTGGGGACCGTTGATTTGGTGATTACCGGTTTCCAGCGGATCGCTTCAGGGGGCGCAATTGTTGATCAGGCAGGTCTTGGTCAGCGGATCAGCTGGGCTTTTCAAGGCTTTTTACAGTTCTTGAGGGGGACGCCCATGCCCTTCTACCCCGGGGATTGGTACTGGTTCCCCAGTCGCGTCATACCGGGCGATCCCATAACTGAATTTCCTTATTTCACATTTATCTACGGCGATCTCCACGCGCATTTGATTGCCTTCCCGATCACAATATTTGTGATCAGCTGGAGCCTTTCAGTCGTGTTGAGCAGCGGGCGTTGGGGTGAAAAAGACGGTCAATTCAAATGGTTGGGCGGGGCTGTCGGGTTCATCCTTGGTGGGCTGGTCATTGGCGCTTTACGACCTACCAATACCTGGGATTTCTATACATATATCGTTTTAGCGTCGCTGTCATTGCTGTACAGCGTTTTCAGGAATCACAAGCCCAGGTTGGGCCTGGCATTTAAGGGGGGGAAAGTCCTGGAAAAAGCCGCCCTTGCCCTTGGGGCCGTTCTTTTGCTGGTTAGCATGGCTGTTTTGTTCTACCAACCTTTTGCATACTGGTTTGGGCAAGGATATACCAAAATTGAAATTTGGCGCGGGGATCTGACCCCCCTGAAATCTTATTTTACACATTGGGGATTATTCTTATTTATCATCCTGAGCTGGATGGCATGGGAAAGCTACCATTGGATGAAGACCACACCCAGGTCAGAACTAAAACGCCTTGAACCATATAAGACCTGGATTTTTGCAGGATTGAGTTTGTTTGTTTTTCTATTGTTTGCCTTACTGGTGCAGGGTGTGGTTGTGGCATTGGTGGCTGTCCCGATAGGTCTGTGGGCGGTGATATTGATGCTCCGTCCGGGTCGGTCGGATGGTATGCGCTTTTTGCTGTTTTTGATTGGAACAGCCGTCACGCTTACCCTTGTTGTTGAACTGATTTACCTGCCTGGGGATATTGGGCGGATGAATACCGTCTTCAAATTTTATTTACAAGCCTGGGTGATGTTTGCCTTATCAGCGGGCGTCTGTTTGGGGTGGCTGGTGAAATCCTTACGATATTGGCGCGAAGGTCTGGTCTTCTTGTGGCAAGCGCTGCTGTATGTGCTGCTGGCGTCTGCAGCTTTGTTCACCGTTATGGGGACTATGGATAAAATTCAGGATCGGATGGCTGTGGAAGCGCCGCATACGCTGAATGGCATGGATTACATGAGATATGCAACTTATTATGACCTTGGGGCACAAATGGACCTGATTGAGGATTACCAGGCTATCCGGTGGATGCAGGAGAATATCGAAGGCTCACCGGTTATCCTTGAAGGACAGGCTTATGAATACCGATGGGGCAACCGTTACACGATCTACACGGGCTTACCAGGGGTTGTTGGCTGGAATTGGCATCAACGACAGCAGCGGGCGATTTTAAGGAGTAATATTGTACAGGCGCGCGTCGATGCCGTGAATGCTTTTTATTTAACTGAGGACAGCAGGTACGTCATTGATTTCATTGAAAAATATGATGTTGAGTATATCGTCCTGGGCCAGTTAGAAAAAATCTTTTATCCCGGTGCGGGGCTGGATAAATTTGATGCTTATGAAGGCCAGCTGTGGGAAAGGGTATACCAAATTGGGGAGACGACCATCTATCAAGTGCTGGATGAAGGACTCAATTAATGACTGGGATGGTTGTTAAATCAGATTTTTATTTGTTCGGGTGTGTTGGTTGAAAAATTGAATCCCTTGATGAATTTTGGCAAGTATAATTTAAGTATATTTATTTCGGTGGTTCGCTGTCAGGTTCTCAAATTTTTCCTTGCGGTAATTGACGTCCGTCAAAAATGCCAGTCAGCGAGGAATTAAAGCAGATCTTCAAACGAGTTGGGAGTAAACATACAGCTTTATGAACATTGTTAAGAAACCCATTTTTCATAACCTACTTCTGCTGTGTGCATTTGTGATCGCATTAGCCCTCAGGCTGGTCCGATTGGGGTCAATGCCGTTAACCGACATGGAAGCCAGGATCGCATTGCAGGCTTTGGCTGTTGGGCAAAGGACTGGGGCAGTGTTTGGCGCGCATATGACCTATGTGGGTTTGACGGGACTTGATTTCTTTCTGTTAAAATCGGGTGATTTTTTAGCTCGATTTTGGCCGGCGTTGTTTGGTGCATCCATTGTTTTTGTTCCTTTTCTTTTTAGAAAGAACATCGGGGATTTACCGGCCAGCATTCTTTCTTTCCTCCTAGCATTATCGCCCGAGATGGTCGGTCTTTCTCGCATTATTGGTTCACCAATGATCGCTTTTGTCTGTCTGTTGTTATCCGTAGGTTTTATTCTTAATAAAAAACCGATCCTTTCCGGGGTGACCTTTGCAATGGCTTTGATGGGCGGTTCAGGGTTTTGGACGGGCATTCTCTTGATCGGCTTTAGTTTGTTAACTGCCAAACTAGTATTGCGGTTGTCTTTTCCAACCTTTTTGATTGAATTTTTTAAGCTGAGAAAATACCGGACCCGGTTTTTTCTTGCTTTTACCCTGGGAATATTAGTTATTGGGACAGGTTTCTTATTAGCGCCTGAGGGCTTAAGCGGTGTGTTTTATGGTGCTGTTGATTTTGTCAGGGGATTTGGAAAGCCCTACACCAAACCCTTTATTTTGAAAGTCCTTGCGCTTGCAGCGTACAGTCTTCCAGCGATCATCTTTGGGATTTGGGGAGGCGTACGCGGCCTTTTTAATCGCAGTAAACTTGATTTGTTCTTGTTAATCATGGCAGTAGTAAGCTTCCTTTATTTGATTCTTTATCCGGGGGCAACCCCCGCCGATATCATCTGGATCACTGTACCCCTCTGGACGCTAACTGCCAGGGTGGTTGCTGCTGTCTGGCGTGTACCTGGGGAAAATCGGTATGTGATGAGTATCACTGCCGTGGTGGTTGTGATTGTGTTTGCCTTCACCCTTCTGGCAATGCGTTCACTAATCAGCCCAACAATCAACCAGGAGGCGCGTTTGGCAACCCTCATCGCGCTAGCTGGCGGATTTGTTTTGATGATTGCTTTGGTGCTTCTGGTGACCTACGGATGGTCTCAGGAAGTGGCATTACCCGGTTTATTGATGGGTTTATCCGTTGTCGTTCTTCTGGGAATGCTTTCAATATCGGTCAGGACGACCAGCCTGAGCTTGGAGATGACCCAGGAATTATGGTATCCAGAAGAAGCCAGTTTATCCACACAATGGTTGAACGTTTCACTGGGTCGGGTTATGGATTGGAATAAATCAAGAACAGCTCCCGTTGAAATTGCCGTGGTTGATTTAGACACCCCCGGGATGCGCTGGGTTTTAAGGGATCATGCTGACACAGCCTTTGTTCCTTATGTGCCGCCCTCATCCCAGCCAGGTATTTTGATTTCAGACAGCCTGACTCAACCTGAAATCTCAAATAGCTACCGCGGGCAGGACCTAATATGGTCGCAAACACCAAATTGGAATGTGATGACACCGTTTCAGTATTTGGATTGGTTGATGACTCGAAATACGCCCGAAACGAATAAAGAAATTATCTTTTGGGTGAGAACGGATTTGATGCCCGATGAGCAATTTACACAATAATCGTATCAGACGGGATTGGAATTATTTACGAATGGGACTACCAAAAACAATTGCAATTGACGGCCCAGCAGGATCCGGGAAATCAACCTTGGGCTCATTGCTGTCAAAAGACCTCGGCTATCTTTATCTTGACACGGGCGTGATGTATCGCGCAGTGACCCTGGCGGTTATTAACGCTGGTTTGGACATGGCGGATGAGACTGCCATTGGTAACCTTGCACAAGAGGTTTGCATTGATATCCGTCCACCTTCAGTAGAAGACGGACGGGATGTGGATGTGCTGCTCAATGGCGAAGATGTCACATGGAAAATTCGTCAGGATGCAGTCAATGACAAGGTTTCCCCTGTTTCAACATTTCGCGCGGTACGGGATGCGATGACAGGACAACAGCGGCGCATCGCCCAGGAAAACAATGTGGTGATGGTAGGCAGGGACATCGGCACCGTCGTCTTACCGGACGCGGATTTGAAGATCTACCTTGATGCTTCCGTAAAGGTCAGGGCACATCGTCGATACCAGGAAATGCTTGAGCGGGGAGAGGTCCCTGACTTCAAAGCTGTTTTACTTTCTTTGAAAAATCGTGACAAAATTGATTCAAATCGAGAAATTGCCCCGCTAAAACCTGCCGAGGATGCTTTTATTATCGATTCGGACTGCCTGGATATCCCCCAGGTTTTTGAAAAAGCAAAGGAGCTGGTTTTAAGTGTGTGATACATTTGTCGCTTTGGCGAATTCGACTGCTGACGGATCCGTTATTTTTGGTAAGAACAGTGACCGTGAACCTAACGAAGCACATGAATTGGTTTTGATCCCTCGTGCCCACCATCAAGATGGCGAAAAGGTCTCTTGCACTTATATTGAGCTTCCCCAGGTGCGCGATACCAACGCCGTTTTGCTCTCCAAGCCGTTTTGGATTTGGGGTGCAGAGATGGGTGCGAATGAGCATGGCCTGGTGATAGGCAATGAAGCAGTATTTACAAAAGTGCCTTACGAGAAGGAGCCTGGGTTGATCGGTATGGATTTCCTTCGCCTGGCTTTAGAAAGAACATCTTCGGCAAAGGAAGCCCTGGCATTAATGATTGATTTGCTGGAAACCTATGGACAGGGAGGAAATTGCGGATTCAATCATTCAATGTTTTACCATAATGGTTTTCTAATTGCAGACCCACAAGAAGCCTGGGTCTTTGAAACAGCCGGAAAGCATTGGGCGGCAGAAAGGGTTAAAGATGTGCGTTCGATTTCCAATGTGATCAGTATTGGGTCAACGTGGGATCTCGCTTCCGACGATTTAGTGACTTATGCAGTTGACAAAGGGTGGTGTAGGAATAAAGATGATTTTGATTTTGGTCGCTGTTATAGCGATTTAATCTACACAAAGTTTAGCGACGGACAGCACCGTCTCTGCAGGTCGACGGCATTGCTTTCTTCTCATATCGGTGAAATTGATGTGCCTTTTGCAATGGCGGTGTTGAGGGATCACGGTCCGGATGCGGATCAGGATTGGCAGCCAGGTAAGGGTGTTTTCGGGGCTGAGATATGCATGCACGCGAGTTTTGGTCCCGTGCGTGGCAGCCAGACGACTGGCTCAATGATTTCCCATTTAAAACCTGGTTTACATACCCATTGGGTTACGGGTACAGCAGCGCCCTGCACTTCTATTTTTAAACCTATTTGGATTGACACTGGTTTGCCTGAAATTGGTCCTGCACCTGATGGCACTTATGATCAGGCGACTTTGTGGTGGCGGCATGAGAATTTGCACCGTGAAATCTTGCGTGATTATTCAACTCGCATCAAGCCGGCCGAATCAGATAGAAAGTCCATTGAAAAAAACTTCATGCAGGAAGCCGATGCGCTAACAGTAGAAATGCAAGCCTCAAGAAAAGCGCTCAGCCAAAGCTGTTTTGACCGGGCTCAGGAGGCTGAGGCGGATTGGTTAAAGGCTTTGAAAAATTGTTCGATAAAGCATCGTCGCCCAGTCTTTGATAAACTTGCATGGGAAAAATTTGATCGTCAAGCGGACCGAGTATAAAAAATCGCATTATTCGGCCCTGTTTTATCCAAATCGACATTCCCTTGGGTCTGGATAATGCTATAATAAATTAACCTTTATAAATTATATAAAAATGTCTCAAATTTTTGCACCGCTCATGCCTGAATATACAATAGACCTCCCAAGTGATCCGATTGCCTTAGCAGCCTGGGTGATTTTATTGGGCTTATTATGGGTTTTAATCCTTAGTATGAGGGATAAGCACGCAAAGATAAATCGCAATACCTTGGTTTGGATGGCAGTTTTAAGCGTCCTTGTGCTGGTTCTAACCCCATTCTTTGGCATACCCGTGGAAATTGATAGGGGAAGCCCTGTTGTCCAGGGCAAAGCTTTACACATAATGTTTTTTGCTGCTGTCCCCTGGCTTGCCGCTGGTGGCATTATCGGTTTCATTCCGGCAGGTTTGTTAGCAGGTATGTCTGGATTATTATTTGCTTATTTAGAGACACACCAGATTTTTACGCCTTTGATCTTTACGAGCTTGGCGTTGATTTTTACCTGGGGGGTTCGACAGCCTTATCGCACGACTTTATTCCGTTACTTACGAAACCCGTTTATTTCTGCATTATTTTCGTTAATTATTACAACACCGCTGATCTTCCTAACCCAAGTCCTTTTACTCCCCGGGGAATTCCCCCTCAGGATTGCGGCTGCTTTAGGAACAATGCCCGTGATATTAATTTCATATGGTGGGATGTTATTATCTGGCAGCATGATTTGTGTTTTGTGTCGCGCCTTTTTACCGGGTAAATGGTATCGCGCGACGTCACTTTTGCCATCACCCGGTGAGAAAAGTGTCAAAACCCGTTTCTTGCTGGTCACTGTACCCATTTTGCTGGGATTGTTGATTTTGCTTATGGGCATTGCATGGCGCGCGAACGTGAATTCCTCACGGCGGGATCTGGTCACACAGCTGGTGAATGCCTCTGACGTTGGTGCTGATGGATGGACCGTATTTGTTAATACGGGTTATATGGCCTTGGATGAAATCAGTGAGGTTGTGACATTATCTAATGCGGCAGATCTTGATATCCAGGAGTTAATAGGTCAGAAGATGGAAGAGAATGGCTTCTTCAACCGGCTTATTATCCTTTCACCTGAGGGTGAAATTATTACCATTTATCCAGATTCAGGTGAGATTGAGTCAATCCATATTCCTGGTGATTTGTTATCTTCTGGTGGGACTGGGGGTAAGGACTTGGCAAGGACGGTCAGCAGATCATATCAGGATGATGGTGAAGGTGGCGTGCTAAACTTCTTTAAAGTACTTTCCGATTCTTCTGGACAATCGACACAGCTATTGTTGGGGCAAACAAATATTGATGAGAATCGATTTTCCAGAGCTTTTACGACGGCTTTTGCTTCGTTGGGAAAAATCAATGCTGATGGACAGATTCTAACAAGATCAGGAGAACTTTTGTTCAACACCGGTCCTAATCTTGCCGTGGAAGAAGACACTGGTGAAGCCTTCCTAACACCGACATTTTATGAGACATTATCTTCAGACGGTCTACCCATAATGCAATATGTCACACCAATTGAGGGGACGCCGTGGGCTGTTTTAACACGGATCCCGACGGCGGTGCTTTATAACATGGCTTGGCAGCGATCTTATCCGGTCATTTTGATTGGTGTGGGCATTTTGCTCGTCCTTATTTGTGGGGCTTTAACCGTTTGGACACCGGTTTTGAAGGATATTAAAGTTATTTCTAAGGAAATGGAAAAAGTCGCCGATGGAAGTTTTGATATCCAAATTCCTGAGCCGAAATCAAAAGGCGAAGTATCGCAGTTGTTTGAACATTTTCATCTCATGGCAGGAACGCTGGGTAATCGGCTTCAGAAACATGTTGATTTGTTATCACTGAACGAAGAGATGTCGGCACACAACAATCTTTACGATTCTTTGAGAGCTATCATGGAATCGGCGCTTAGTCGGGATGTATCTGCCGTTCGGCTGTTGTTGAAGGACAGGATGGAAGATGCACAATACAAGAATGGTGGCGGGCAATATTCTTTTGGGCCGGCAGCTGAATCTTACAGCCACCTTGATAAAGAAATTTTAGCTTTGGTTCGTTCTCAAGGAGAGTCTGTTCTGCGGGATTTTCAAATCGGAAAGCGTTTCAACATCAAGAAAACCTTGTCCTATCCTTCTACATTAATTGCAATGCCAATGACATGGCAAGGGGAGGATCAAGGCGTGTTTTGGGTCGCATATGATGAAAAGAAGACCTTTTCGGCCGTGGATATTGATTTTTTCCGTTCATTGTCATGTAAGGCAGCGATGATCATTTCAAAGGGCATCTCCTTTGATAATGCTGTCACAATAAAGAATCGTTTAGAAGCGATCCTCAACATTCTCTCGGATGGTATTCTTTTATTGAATGGTGGTGATGAAGTCATTTATCATAATCAATCTGCACGTCTGATGTTGGGTTTGGTGGACAAACCATTAATCGGGACGCATATCGCTTCATTGACAAAGGACCAGGTGCTGTTTGATTTTATTTTAGCTGGGGAAACCCTGTCAGAAAAACCCCTGGAATTCAAAATGGGGGATGGGTATATTTGTGAACTGCACGTATCCCCGATTGATTTTGAAAATCAGCAAAAGGGGAAAGTGGTAATCTTTAAAGATGTGACCCAGGCTAAAGAGCGAGAGATGCTTGAATCAGAATTTGTGACAACAGCCAGTCATGAACTGCGTTCTCCGCTAAGCTTGATCCATGGCTACGCAAAATTATTGAGATTGACAGGCAATTTAAACGAACAACAAAATGCTTATATCAACAATATCAATGATGGGGTTGAGGATCTGAAAAAGCTGGTTCAAAACCTGCTTGATATCGGGCGTTTGGAATCAGGTCACACATTAGAGATAAAAAGAGTTTCAGCCCAAAGCCTGGCAAAAAACGTCGTCGCATCCATGCAACCTTTTGCTAAACAAAAGAATATTCATCTTAACTTGTTATTGCCCGATTTGCTGATTGAATTCGATGCAGACGAAGTATTTCTTGCCCAGGCGATAAAGAATCTTTTGGAGAACGCGATAAAATTCACTAAAATGGGTGGGGATGTATCCTTATCGGTACGGAAAAATGAAAAAAGTGTGGTCTTTTCAGTCCAGGATACTGGAATTGGCATCGCACCTTTGGATCAACGTCATCTCTTTGAGAAATTTAAACGACTTGGCACAACATTGGGGCAAGAATCAAAGGGCAGCGGCCTCGGTTTGGCGATTGTAAAGTCTATAGCTGAACGTCATGGGGGAAAGGTTTGGTTTGAGAGCCAATTAGCAAAGGGGAGTACCTTCTATTTGGAAATTCCCCTTAAATATGGATAGAAAAGTCAGTTTGT
>JAXHUT010000342.1:0-4816 GCA_034189405.1 Chloroflexota bacterium | reverse complement strand
CGATTGTAAAGTCTATAGCTGAACGTCATGGGGGAAAGGTTTGGTTTGAGAGCCAATTAGCAAAGGGGAGTACCTTCTATTTGGAAATTCCCCTTAAATATGGATAGAAAAGTCAGTTTGTAGACTTTCCTATTCGATTGTGGTAAAATTGACCCCTGAAATATTTGACAAACACTATATAAATTTGCTATAATAATAGTTTGCATGGTTATGAAAAATACTTTACAAATCATCGAAATCACCTGAGAGGCTGTGTCTCTCTAGGTTTTTCTCGCGTTAACGCAAAAAACATTAGTTTTCCATAAAACAGGAGGCTCCTAGTGGAAACAAAGGGTTTAAAAGCACTGCGGATTGGTCTTGCATCTCCTGAGGTTATTCGCAGCTGGTCTTACGGCGAAGTCACAAAGCCTGAAACGATTAATTATCGTCGACTACGTCCTGAGAAAGATGGATTATTTTGTGAGGCAATTTTTGGCCCCACACACGATTACCAGTGTTATTGTGGTAAGTACAAGAATCCCCGTTACAAGGGAATCATTTGTGATAAATGCGGCGTTGAAGTAACCCGTTCTTCTGTTCGGCGTGAGCGAATGGGGCATATTTCATTGGCGGCACCTGTGGCCCATATCTGGTACACACGGCGAATTCCTTCATTTTTAGGTTTGATGTTGAACATTTCCCGACGGAATTTAGATCGGGTTTTATATTTTGCTCAATACATCGTCACTTATGTTGATGAGGAGGCGCGTCAAAAAGCATTAAAACGGCTCGAAGATGAAATTAGTTTATCTGAAAGAGAATTGGATGAGACGGTAAATGCTCAGATCGCAGAAGTAAAAAAGAACCGTGACAAGTTGTTAAAAGACCTTGATTCTCAGCGTGACTCCTTGAAAGATAGTTTTGATGAGCAAATTGGTAACCGTATTGACCCTGTCATCAAAGAAGGTCAGCGATTGGAGGGTGAGATCCAAACTCGAATGGCTAAGAAGATTCGAAAACCGATTGTCTTCAAAGCCCTTGATCGAGAATTGACGATTGTTGAAGTGGGTACTGAAGTTGCCTCTTCACATTTAAGTGAAGTTCAGACGATTGTCAAAGAAATGATAGAAGATCTCGAATCAGATCTCAAGGAGCAGCGGGAACGCGAGCTGGAACATCTGAAAATGCAAGGGGAAGAAATCAAAGCGGAAGCTGAAGTGAAGATGGAAGAGCTGCGTAATACCCTTGAAGATCAGGCTGAAGAGACGCAGGCCGAATCAGCCCGTTTACGGGATGAACTTCATGAATTGGAACCTTTCACCTTTCTCAGTGAGGCTCGCTACCGTGAGTTGAAATCCCGTTGGGGCCAGGTATTCCGTGCCGATATGGGCGCAGAAGCATTTTATGACATCCTCAAACGGATTGACCTGGACGCGATGTCGGAGGAATTATGGGAAGAGATTCGGACGACTCGAAGTAAACAAAAACGCAAAAAAGCAACACGCCGTTTGGGCGTCATCGAAGCTTTCCGTAATTCACGCAACAAACCAGAATGGATTATCTTAACCGAATTGCCGGTCATTCCGCCCGACTTACGACCAATGGTTCAGCTTGACGGCGGTCGGTTTGCGACCTCAGACTTAAATGACTTGTATCGCAGAGTCATCAATCGTAACAACCGTCTTAAACGCTTGCTTGAGCTGGGCGCGCCGGACGTGATCGTGCGCAATGAAAAGCGTATGCTGCAAGAATCAGTTGATTCGTTAATTGATAATTCCCAGCGCGGCAAAGCTTTATCACGACGTGGACGCCGTGAATTGCGCTCTTTGAGCGATATGCTCAAAGGTAAGAAAGGACGGTTCCGCCGCAACTTGTTGGGTAAACGTGTGGACTATTCTGGTAGATCTGTGATCGTTGTTGGGCCGCAGCTGCGGTTGGATCAGTGTGGTCTGCCGAAGTCAATGGCTTTGGAACTATTCAGACCCTTTGTGATTTCCCGACTGGTATCGCAGGAATTTGCTGCGAATATTAAAGGTGCACGACGTCTTATTGAACGCAATCGCCCCGAAGTATGGGAGGTCTTAGAGGAGGTCATCAAAGAACGTCCGGTACTTTTGAACCGTGCACCCACCCTTCACCGATTGGGTATTCAGGCGTTCGAACCGATACTGATAGAGGGCAGTGCTATCCAGATTCACCCATTGGTCACAACTGCGTTTAATGCTGACTTTGATGGTGACCAGATGGCTGTGCACATTCCCCTTTCTCAGAAAGCTGTTACTGAAGCTCGCGAGTTAATGCTAGCAACCAAGAACTTGTTGAAACCTGCCAGCGGTGAGCCTATTATCAGCCCTTCAAAAGATATGGTTTTGGGAATTTATTACCTGACAATGGAAATCGACCAAGAGCATAAGGGCGATGGACGCGCCTTTTCAGGTCTCGATGAGGTCGTGATGGCTTATGACCTTGGGCAGGTGGACATTCACGCACATGTCAAGATCCAGGCGAAAACCTGGTATGACGAAAATAATAATCGAATGGCTGAGCCTAAAGTCCGTATGATCGACACAACGGTAGGACGTGCCATTTTCAACAATGCGCTGACAGAGCGGATGCAGTATTATAATAGTGAATTGGACAAAGGCGGGATTAAAGACCTAATCACGGATGTGTATGAGGTCACTGGACAGGAAGAAACTGTTTTAATCGCAGATCGCATTAAAGAGATTGGATTTAAATATGCAACCCGTTCCGGCGCCACAATTGCTGTAGCGGATATCACGGTTCCACCAGAGAAACAAGAGATTATTCAAAAATCTCTTGATTCTGTCGATGTCATCAGCCAAGACTTTCGTCGTGGATTGTTGACCGAACAAGAGCGTGATGAAAAGGTCATTGAGGTTTGGCAGGATGCCACAGACCAGGTGGCAGGAGCTGTGGCGACTTCACTTGATCCAACAGGTGACCTGGCTACAATGGCGAACAGCGGTGCCAGTAAAGGAGGCTTCAATTCCATTGCGCAGTTAGCCGGCATGCGTGGTTTGATGGCAGATCCGGCCGGCCGTATTATCCCCATGCCGATCCGTTCCAATTTCCGTGAAGGTTTGACAGCACTGGAGTACTTCATCTCAACACATGGCGCGCGTAAAGGTTTGGCTGATACCGCTTTGAGGACAGCTGATGCAGGTTATTTGACACGACGATTGGTTGACGTTGCCCAGGATATTATTGTGAATGAAGAAGACTGTGGTTCGATCAACGGTATTTGGATCCGCGCTGACCAAGACATCGCTGGTCAAACTTTTTCTGAACGAATTTACGGCCGGGTACTGGCTGAGCGGGTGATTGATCCCAATACGGGTGAAATTATCATGGAACAAAATGATGTGTTGACCCACGACCTGGTAAAGAAGGTGATTGGTCTTGGTGTTGATGCTGTTAAAGTTCGTTCGCCATTGACCTGTGAAATGGTCCATGGGATTTGCGCAAAATGTTACGGTACTGACCTTGGACGTGGAAATATGGTTAAACTGGGTTCAACCGTTGGTATTGTCGCAGCACAATCCATTGGCGAACCCGGTACGCAGCTTACATTACGAACATTCCATACAGGTGGTGTTGCCGCTGGTGGTGATATAACGACCGGTCTCCCCCGTGTTGAGGAGTTGTTTGAAGCTCGAAAGGCGCCGAAAGGTGAGGCGATCATCTCGAGAATTTCAGGAATAGCACATCTGATTCAGTCTGCGAAATATACTGATCAGCGAGTGGTGCGTGTGGATCAGAGTGAAATGGTTTCCGATGCCTACGATATCCCTGAAGATTGGATGATTGAGGTTAAAGAAGAAGACGAGGTCGAAAACGGTACAGTCTTGGCTACACAAGATGAAGCCGTGATCAAAGCTCAACACAGCGGCCGTGTCCGAATTGAGGGCAACCAGGTCATTGTTTCTTATGAAGTCAAGGAATCTGAAGAATATGAAATCCCGACAACCTCACGTTTGATTGTTCAGGAAGGCGATAAAATTGAGGCTGGTCAAGCTTTAACGGAAGGTTCGTTGAATCCACATACCATTTTACGAATTAAAGGGCGTGAAGCCTGTCAACAATACCTCATGGAAGAGATCCAAAAAGTTTACCGCACCCAGGGTCAAAATATTAATGACAAGCATTTTGAGGTGATTATTCACAAGATGCTGGGCAAAGTACAGGTTATCCGCCCGGGTGATTCTGGATATTTACCGCAGGATCTGGTCAATCGTCTTGAGATCAGGCGGGTCAACGAGAAACTTGTTTCTCAGGGAAAGAAACCCGCTCGTTACATTGAAATACTGCTTGGAATCACAAAGGCGGCCTTAGAAACGGATTCATTCCTGTCGGCTTCATCCTTCCAACATACCATTAAGGTTCTGTCTGGAGCAGCGGTCGCTTCTAGCACAGACCCCCTCTTCGGTCTGAAAGAGAATATCATGATTGGTAAACTCATCCCAGCCGGTACCGGGTTTGAACCGGGGCAGTTTTCAGATGAGACTCCTGGTGAAAAACCTTCCGGTAAAATGCTTGAAGGGCGAGTCCTGGATTTATTTGATGATGAGTTAGATGAAATTGATTTTATCGATGACGAAGATTTCGATGAAATCGATGATGAGGACCTTGACCTTGAAGATGATGTTGAAGATGATGCGATCTTTGAAGAAGATTTCGAAGATGACGATGATGACGAAATCGAGATCGATGATTAACCCTCTAACATATCACTAAAATTAAAAATCCCGAGGTGTCGCCTCGGGATTTTTTATGATACAATGAAACAGATGTTCTTTAACGTTTTTTCCTGATG
>JAXHUT010000341.1:0-2990 GCA_034189405.1 Chloroflexota bacterium | reverse complement strand
CTCGGTAGGGGTGTGTGTTATTGTCTGGGTTGACGTAGGCATTGGCGACGCTTCAGGACCACAGCCCAGCAAAATTAGCAGTGTTAATATAGAAGTTATTAAGAAAATCGCTTTTTTTGCAGACGGTATAGACATAACTACTTTTCCGGTGCGCTGATTTTAGATTGAGCGGGTTATAGCTGCTGCGCCATAACCGACCACAGAGGAACGATCACCTGTCGTTGCTGCCGAGGTGTCATAGCTCAACAAAGTAACCTTATCCCCCCCCAGCGCTCGTGAAGCCCATAAGGTCGCAGCAATGGGTGCAAGACCGCAAGCCTGTCCAAGCCCCTGGTCTTTGAGGTCAAAAAGCGTTTCTGGGGAAAATTCAGCGACAGCCTGGAGTACTTTTTGGTCAAGTTTGTTGGCAATGGTTTCAGGATGGAAGTGCGAAAGATCGCTGCTGGCAACAATCAAGCAAGACTTGTCTCTAATAATTTCTGCTATAAGCTCTCCTAGCGCTTTTGCAAAGGAACGTGATTGATCACGCAGCATGATCGGGACCAGGTTAAAAGCACCGTCGATCGCCCTTTGTAAAAACGGCAGCTGTATCTCAAGGGCGTGTTCCTTGTCGTTTCGAATGGGTGTCAGATCGGCGCCGATTTTTTCTTTGAGCTTTATCTGAATTTGGTCGAGAATATGCTTTTCAATGGGGATTTTACCCAGGGGCGTTTGGTAAGCAGCATGGGCGCTGGTCAGAATAGGTTGTGGATGGTATTGATGCAGCGGTGAAATCACCAGAACAAAGTCATAAGCCTGTCCTTTAACAGCTTTGAATGCATGCCCAGCGACACCCCCGGAATAACGATAGCCTGCATGTGGTGCAACGACAGCCAAAACGTCACCGGGCAGATCAGGAATATCCGCATTTTCAATATACTTGTCTACAGTTGACTTCAACTGTGTTGGGTCGCCGCTGTACCAGGTGCCTGCAATGGGGGACGGTCGAATATCTAATATCTTATCCATAGTAATAAAATTTTAGCATATCCTCAGCATGAATACCATATTGACCTTGAGAAAGATGATCGTCAGTTTATTTGTTTAGGATAATTTATCATCTTTCCCCTTGTGCGGTGCGATCTTCACCGCACCAAAACAAGAATAAATTTCCTATACTTTTAATGGCGGCGGGATAACAAACGCATCCCGCCCTACAAAAATTAGTCGTACAAAGGTGCGGTGCGATCGCCTGCCTGGAGCGAAGCGAACACCTTCAGGTGCTGAGGAGGTACGACGTGAGATTCACCGCACCATTTATGATACTAGTTTCAATTTCCATCTTGTCTAACCCTATAGTATTGGACAATTTCAGCAAATCTTCCCCTTCCCTTTAGGGAGGGGGCCAGGGGGTAGGTCGTATTCAGGAAACGAATCCAAAGATGCAGTGCGCTAACGCGCTACGAGTTCTCAACTATGGAGCTTGTGCCCAATACCCAATACCTTGTACTTGATCCCCTTATTATAAAAATCTTTTGGGAGGGGCTCATTGTATACTCGTGAAACTGAGGGGATGAAATTTCTTACTTTTCTAATTCAAGAAATCCCAGGGGTTGACCCGGCCGTACTCATCACTGCGCATTTCAAAGTGCAGGTGGGGTCCGGTTGATTTGCCGGTGCTGCCCATCAAGCCAATGGTATCGCCCTGCATGACTTCCTGACCACAATTTACATTGATTTGACTCAAGTGTGCATACAAGGTTTGCCAGCCCGCCCCGTGGTCAATCACAATCATCTCACCATAACCATAATCATTCCAGCCGGCGTAAACAACCACCCCGTGATCGGCAGCATATATAGGGTTACCTTGCTGTCCGGCAATATCAATGGCGTAGTGGTTTGTTTCAGGGCTGTAATCAAATCCCGAAAGGTACCGTTCTGTTGTAGGCCACATGAAGACAAGTGATCCCATGATGCCATCATAACCAACGCTGCAGGCACCCGGCCCAAGGTGTTTGGCAGTGGCGGGTTCTTCGCGGCTGATGCGTGGTGTGCGCCAATCGGTATAAGTCCCTTGACCGCCGGGGATCACCAGCATGGTGTCAGGAGGGATTTTGGGGTTGGCATAATCGCCGATCTCGACCGGATCCAAATTATTTCCTGGCCAGTTGATGATATCTTCTGGTAAGACATCATAATAAGACGCGACTCCATTCAACCCCTCGCCAGCGCTCCACATATGATAGACACCGTCAACGGGTAAAATGTTCAATGTTTGCCCGGGCAGTATGAAGTGCGGGTCGTCTCCAAGCGTATAGCGGTTGCCCCAAAGAATGCTTTCGGGCTTGAGGTCAAATTTATCTGCAATAGAAAAAATTGAATCGCCAGACTCAACGGTGTATTTGATAACCTCATACCGGGCATTCCGCATGGGCAATACGGTATGCAGATCAGCTTTTCGTGAAACCCCTATGGCGTCACTCCCGCCAGCCTTAAAAAGGGGCGGCGGAAATGTCGCTGTTGGGTTTGGCAGGTTCTCAGCACTGACGGCGCTGTAAGACTCTCTATCAGGTTGGATAATATCTAGATAAAATGCGTCCATTACCCAAACCACCAGGAGAATAAGCAAGACAGTTGTGGTTAAGGTTGCAAAACGCAATGCAGAATCCCCTAAACCAACACGCCGCAGACTATCCCAAAGCCGTTTGATAAATGGCTCGGCTGTTTGTTCAGGTTCTGTTGTTTGTGAATCGGCTTCGACAGGGATTGTTTTATCCTGCCGCTGCCAGGGATTTTTTTTGTCTTGCATAAATTTACTCCATTAATCAGTTTAACACGTTTCACTTTGAAAGGCGAGTCCTTTTACGCCTTAAAGATTAAAGCCTATTACAAAATTGAAATAACCATAAAAATAAATAATAATATTCAAATCTATACGGGCTTGTGATATCTGTTTGCCGGATGCCCGTTTTGATAAAGAACATCCGGCAGTACAGAAATTAATTTAAATC
>JAXHUT010000340.1:0-4812 GCA_034189405.1 Chloroflexota bacterium | reverse complement strand
AGTGATCTTTCCAGCCAATTCTGGTTCTGCCCCACCTCGAACAGGTTCTTCCACCAAAAACCAAACCATTAATCCACTCAAAACACTGAATCCACCCAGTAAGAAAAATCCCCATCGCCATAAATCCGGTGTGGCTAAAAATCCTAAGCCAAGCGTAGCGATGATAATGCCAAATACACCTGTAGCCTCCATCAAACCCAAAGCTTTTCCCCGATCCTTTGGTGGAAAGGTATCAGACATAATTGAAAAAGTTGCAGGCATAAGGCAGCCTAAACCTATCCCGGAGATGGCTCGAATCACCAGAAGTTGACCAAAGTTTTGCGTTAATCCAACCGCTAGGGTCCACAACCCCCAAATCCCGGTCCCAAACAAAATCACGGATTTGCGTGAGATTTTATCGGAGATATACCCCCAAAATGGGGATGAAATGGATTGCAGTAAATTTCGGATGGTGCTGATAACCCCTAAATTGCTGTAAGACAGTCCCCAAATAGCTTGCAAAGTAGGAAACAATACAGATAATGCCTGACCCTCCCCCTGGTCAATGAAATAACCAAATGAAAGCGCAAATAAAGTTCGGCGCTTCTGCCTTTTCTCTTCATCCGTGATCTTAACCTCTTCGGCGATTCGTTCCATGCTCTCTCCTTTATTTGCCCAATTTACAGACCAGCTTATTATAATCGGACTTGTGGGTTTTGTTTGCGCATAATTTACAAGGCGTCTCGTCATTCTTCAGTCAAAATGATTATGTATATGCGAAACAATCAGCTTAAGTTTAATAAAATTGCGCTTATCAGAAGCTCTATTATATGCAAAAAGAACCATTTATAGCTTTAACAAATGGTTCTTTTTCTTAATTTTTTAATTTGAAATTATCCGAATTATCCCTTGACAGCACCTGCCAGCATGCCTCGGACGAAGAAACGTTGTAACGAGAAGAAAATGATCATCGGTAACAACATTGAAAGGAATGCTGCAGCTGTCAAAAGATGCCAGCCGGCACCAAGGGACGTAACCATATTGCTGATCTGGTATGTCATCACCGGGGTTGTGCCGCCCAGGAAAACAAGGGAGACCAACAGGTCATTCCATACCCACAAAAATTGGAAAATCGCAAGGGAAGCAATCGCAGGTGTCGCCAGCGGGATGACCAATTTCGTAAAGGCAGTCCAGTGCGATGCACCATCCAGGTAAGCAGATTCAAACAAGTCTTTTGGCAAACCGCCCAGAAAATTGCGTATCAAATAGATGGCATAGGGCATTCCAAAGCCAGTATGAAACAGCCACACACCAAGAAAAGTGCCATTCAAACCCAATTCTTTGTAGAATCTTAAGATCGGAACAAGGGTCATTTGCAAGGGTACAACCTGTAAACCAACTAGAATTGCAAAAAGAAGATAACGTCCTCGGAAATCCATCCATGCGAATGCATAACCAGCAAACGCCGCAAACAAAATGGGTAGTATTGTTGCCGGGATGGTAACAATAAGGCTGTTCAAAAAAGCTCTTCCCATACCCCTGGGATTGAGAACATCGGAAACATTACACTTGAGTTCCAATGACTGCGTTCCTGCAGCACAATCTTCCAGGTAGGAATTTGTCCCACGATAACCCACCAAAGCATCGATATAGTTGCTTAAGGTGAATTTTTCAGATGCTGCCTTATCACCCGAAAATATTGTCCACCATCCGCTTGTGTTAATGTCGCTTACAGGTCTGAAGGAAGTGATGAAAAGCCCCAGGGTTGGAATAAGCCAAATGATAATAATCAAAATAACCACCACATGAAGGGGTATCTTTCTCAGGAACCTATTGATAGCGTCCTTGTTCATCTTGCCTCCTCCTGTTTAATAAAACGAGAAATATTCATGTAGATGAAGGGGATGATCGCTACAACAAGCACGACTGCAATTGCAGTCCCCCTTCCCGTTTGAAAATTCTTGTACATCTCCGTGTACATTCTGGTCGCGATCACATCCGTCTTGAAATTGCCGCCAGTCATCACGTAGATAATGTCAAAGAGTTTAAGGACATTAATGACCATCGTAGTTATCACAACAACAATGGTGGGCATGATCATCGGAACCATGATTTTAAAGAAAATTCGAAATTCATTAGCCCCGTCGATTCGGGCAGCCTCAAGTAACTCTTCAGGGATTGATTTTAGAGCGGATGATAAGATCGTCATGCAGAATCCGGTCCACATCCAAATACCAACGATAATCAGCATGAATGTGTTTAATGGAATAGTTGATAGAAATGATACAGGTTTTCCACCCAGCGCTGTAATAATCGCGTTCAACAATCCAATTTGGACTTGTGAAGTTCCAAAATTATACATAAATTTCCAGATGACACCTGCACCGACAAATGAGATCGCCATGGGCATGAAAATGATCGCTTTAGCCAGCGCTTCATATTTCACCCGATCTGCCAAAACAGCAAAGGCAAGACCGATGCCAACTGTTCCAGTGACCATTACCAAAATCCATTTAATATTGTTGCCATAAGATGATAACCAAAAAGATTGCCACCCCGCCTTAAAAGAAGACGTGTCTATCTCGTCCATCAGTGCGTAGCGGTAATTCTCAAATACTCCCCAGCATGGCTCACCTTCCCTGCAATCCGTAGCAGCCGAAGCTGTACTGTCCTGGTTCTGGAAACTTAAGGAAATGGTGTTGATCATTGGGTAAACAATGAAAATACTCATGACAATCAACGCGGGCAGCAAATAAAGCCAGGGCACATACGCCTTTTGCTTCATAACAGGTGAAACATTTCGTTCTGCCATTTTTCCTCCCGACTATATAATGTTGAAGGTGCTGGTTTGTACCAGCACCTTCAATCAATTTCTTAACGAGTTACTCAAGAGCTTCCATTTGAACTTCTGCAAGGTTGTCTAGAATGATGTCTAAATCTCCACCATTGACGTAATCGGTGATGCCCGTAAATTCAGCACTTGCAAAACCACCAGGAATCGAATCGCCAATATCCGGCACAAACCCTTCCGCGTCAGCTAAAATTTGACCCTTCTTGGCTAATGCGGGATCTGTATATGATCCGGCTCCTGCCAAATTCGGTGTTAGGTCGAATCCGACCTCAGCCCAAGTTTTACCGCCAAGGTCACTGCTTAAGTAAGCAACAAGTGCTTTAACAGCGTTGCTATCACTGAATGACATCATCCAGTCAGAACCGCCCTGAAGTCCCTGTGCACCGGGAACACCAAAGAAATCAAAACCGGTGCCATATTCAAGATCTGGATAGGTTTCTGTGATGGTTCCACCAGCAAAACCAGATATTTTAACCATCATGGCTTCAGGGGGACTTGAGAAGACTTTAAGGATAGCATCGTTGAACCCGGTAGAGACAGTACCTTCAGCGCCACCAACCGTGTATGCAGGATCCATCGCCCATTTGCCGTAAATTTCATAGGCTTCCTTCACAGCAGGATCATTGTACGGCACTGAGCCATCAATGATGCCAGCAACAAATTCGGGGCCTTGTGTCACAAGTAGGATATCCTGGACGAAGTCGGTGCCAACCCAACCGGTCGCATCAACTGATTCCATACCCATTGACCAGGGAACTCGTCCATCGGCTACCATTTGTTCAACTAATGCGTCAAGCTCATCCCAAGTTGTTGGAATTGAATAGCCAGCCTCATCAAAGTTAGTTGGGCTGTACCAAATCAAAGTTTTGGGGTCAGCTTTTACAGGAAGGCCGAGCCATTTCCCATTGACAGTGCCAAGTTCCTTCCAGAAATCTGGATAGTTCTGTTCATTGACACCTAAATCCGTCATAGGTACCAATTGGGCTTCATATTGTGACAATTGGGTTACATTCCAGAATGTGATGTCTGGGGGTGTGCCAGCCTGAACACGAGTATCAAGCAATGCCTGGTCTCGTGTTGATTCTGCATTGATGGTGATATCACAGGCCTGTACAAAAGGTCTCAGGATATTGTTCAGGTTCTCTTCTTCAGCACCTGACCATTGGTATAACATACTGATTTCACCACCCTCAGCACCCATGCAGTCGAAACCAGTATCTTCGGTTGGTTCATCCACTACCGGGGCTTCAGTTGGTTCCGCTGTCTGCGTGCAAGCACCCAAAACCAGCGAAAATACAACTAAAATTGAGATTATTAGAAAATTCTTTTTCATTTAATTTGTCTCCTTCTTAACTTGGTGTAATTTCAAAACTAAATATTTGACTGATTTTTGAATGTTCTGCGATAAACTCACCTCCTTTGGTTGAATTTTTCCAGGTAGGCATAAAAACGGCAAAACCCTTCCTAAGTAAATTGATCTAAGATAGCATAAAGGCTTTGATTAATTAAATTATTAATACCTGAAGATGTGGTTTGGCTGGTGTGAGCTTGAAAGCTAAATGCATTCAAATAAATCAATCTCTGACCCTTCAGGTTATGACAAGCCTGTTTCATTGACAACAGCTTTCTCCCAGAAAATAAAACCCGCTACATTCACTCAATTAAATTCTATTTATTAACTATACCGTATTAAAAATCATTTCATCCAAAAAGCAGTATCAAGATGTCATTGTCTGATTATAATCCTACCATAAAACTGCTTCTATGAAAGCACTTCCATATTTATCTAATCACACTTAGCTTCTTACTTAGATATATTCAATTATAGGTAGATTTTCATAATCTGTCAAATCATCTTTTCGAGAGTGTTGAAAAACAAGTCATTAATTGACAAAAATCGCAAACTGTGATTCAATTAAGGAAACTCACAATAAGCGAGGTAGAGATGGCCAAAAAACGTTATGTAGACACTCGAAACCAGT
>JAXHUT010000034.1:0-5201 GCA_034189405.1 Chloroflexota bacterium | reverse complement strand
TTTGTTTTGTCGTTTGCATTCCTACTCCTTTTATTTGATGATAAATTATTTAAAACACAGATGTTATTGTGTTTCGAATGGCAATGTTAAATTGTTTTTCGGTAGATAAAAAAGTGTTAACTAACTGATTAATGAAGTAATTATAACAGAATAATATGAAAAGATTTGAGAGCGTGTTGAAAAACAAATAACAGCCTTGTTAGCTCGTAGCTTGTAGCTGTTAGTTCGTAGATCAAAGCTCAAAGCCGAAAGGAGGGTGATTGTAGATATTAGCATGAAGGATAAAGGATAAAATCGTCATCTGATTCTTCAGGTTGTTAATCTCCATGCCATAAATGGTGCGGTGAACCCTCACGCCCTTTGGGCTCTGCGCCTAAAGGTGTAGGAGCGCAGCGGAACATCTTCAGGTGGATACCCACAAAAAATTGACTTTGGATTGCCTTTTGCAACTATTTTCAACACCCTCAGATTTATTCCGAAGGTTGTAAATGGCAGGTCGAAAGGGTCTTGTTTTGCTGTCGTTTGTCCTTCCACCACCAGCTTTGTACTGTTTAATACTTTGTTTTATGCCTCCTGATGATACGGTGTAGGCAAATAACGATGATCGAAACCCCAAGGGATATCAGGATGCTGCGAAGATTAAAACCTGTGACTCAATTTCTACCCGTTATCCATTGAGAAATCCAACCACCCAAAAAAACTTCCAGCGACGCCTAATATCAGATGAATTATTATGCCTGTTTCAATCTTCATCATTAATGATGCCAGTAAACCGGCTATAAGATCTATGATAATCGTTGTTGGTAAAGCCATGATTTGACTCCCTTTGATTTGTTTTTGTTAAGAAATTTAGAGAAAATCAAAAAGAGCAAGTGGGGTTTTATTTCACTCACCTGCTCTGGAAAGGAGTCTAAATTATGCTTATTGACAATCTCGAATAGGAAGCACTGCCTTGCACGCCGCATTGACGATCGGATAAGCGATCGGGGATGAGGTTAATGCCGGGTGCGTCCCCATCTGGAATTGGACGATGTCGTTCGCCGTCATCCTGTGCATGATGCAGGCGCTGACGACATTGATCATTTCGCCGACGGATCGACCGCCTGAAATGGACCCACCCAGGATCACGCCTGTTTCTTTCGCAAACATCAACTTGACCTTTGTCATCGTTGAGTCGGGCATGCCGCCGGGGTGCGTATCCGGTGCTTGTGCTCTCCCTATAACAATGTTCATGCCATATTCTTTAGCCTGCCGCTCTGTTAGTCCGGCGACCGCGAAGGCTCGGCCGTCCACAACGCTCGAAAACACACTGATCGCACCAGTATGATGATGAACAGGAGAATAAAGGTTTGCGCCAGCAATACGTGCTTCTGCCGTAGCAATGGATGCCAGCATCACATTTACGGGGCGACCCGTAAAAAATGATTGTTTCTCCGCGCAGTCACCGCAGGCAAAGACATCTGGGTCTGTATAAGTCTGCATGTGGGCATCAACCCTGATGGCATTGTTGAAACCCAACTCGATTCCTGATTCTTCGGCAAGGGTTGTGTTGGGCTTTGCACCGATTCCGAGGATGACCATGTCTGCTTTTAGTTCAGCCCCATCAGACAATCGAACGCCACTTACAGTGTCATTTCCCAAAATAGATTCTACTTTGGTGTTAACTAAAATCTTTACGCCTGTATTGGATAATTTTTCCTGTGCTTCGGCGCAAAATTCGTCATCTAATGCCATTTGCAGACAGTGCGGCAGGGCTTCAACAACGGTGATGTTGACATCCCGCCCTTTTCGGCACTCGTCCGCAAACTCGACGCCAATAAACCCACCCCCGATGATCACAATATCTTTGACGGATTTCATTTCTTCAAACACGTCTTCAAGGTAGTGATAATCTTTTCGGATTGGGTAAACATTTTTCTTGTCAACCCCTGGTATTGGCGGCACAGCCGGGAGGGAGCCGGTTGCGAACACTAACTTGTCGTAGCTGATGGTTTCACCATCGATAAGGTTGACGATCTTTTTTTCACGATCAACATCAACGGCTTCATTTTTGACGAGCTCGATTTCGTTACTTTCGAGTAAGCCGTCGGGAATGACATTGTGTTGTGGTCCGCCTACAGTCCCGTAGATGTACGGAATCCCACAGGGGATTAGGATCGTGCCTTCCTTGCGTACCAGCACAACTTTTTTGTCTGGATAATGACGCCGGCAGCTAATTCCTGCTGTAATACCTGAGAGACCGCCTAAAATTAAAACATCTGTTTGGATCATTAAAAACCTCCTGAACTAATTTTTTCAATTATACATCTTAATTTAATTTCAAAAGGAGGACATCGAGAAGTTTATGAGCAGAGGGTATTTTTTTATAAAACACATGTTTCATCCATGTAATGATTCAATAAAAGGTTGTGCCTGAAGCAATGAAGAAAAGGATGAAATTACATCGGTCTGAATGACAGGTTTTCAAAAGTGTTTTGGAAAATCTTTCAATAATCAAATTAAGTGTGTAGTAGTGTTTATAAATAAGAAAAGAGACTTGCTGGAAAGAACACTCGCTGGTGGGAACAATATTAAGATCATAAGAAAAGGGGAGGGAGTCTCTTTCCTTGATGCTTTGCATTCCTTATAGGACGCTTAAAGGACACCTACGAGACCGAGGAAGTTGAATGCAGTTTTTCTCACTTGCTACCAGTAATATTAACCTATTCCATTTTTTATCGCTTGGAATCAAGGGTAAAGTTTTTTGTTAATTAATTCGAAAAGAGCCGCATCTTTAATTGACGGGCTCTTTTAGTTTCAAACTATGGCGCGACTGCCAAAATCTTTTTTTCAAAGTAAATTCTGACAGTCCTCTTTTTATGAAAGTCGCTGATTACCTTTTTATTAAGCGGTAAATCGCGATAACGACAATTGCGCCACCAAGGGCGACCAGGATGCTGGTTAAGTTGAAACCAGTGACCAGGTCATCACCTGTGATTAAAGTTGAAATCCAGCCACCCACAATAGCGCCAGCCACGCCTAAAAGAAGATCAACAAAAACCCCAGTTTTTGCTTTCATCATCCATGACGCCAGCAAGCCGGCAATAAGACCTACGACAATCGTTGCTAATAAACCCATGATATTTACTCCTTTATTTAATTTAATTTAAATATAAATCGTTTTGTTGTTGTTCGTTATTTAGATGCTTGTAACTGCAAATTGGTTACATACTTCTCGTTCAAATTTTGGCATTCAATATCCCTTTTTCTTGATTGTTTTGCAAGAGTAAAAACCGAAAACAATCATTTTAGTTACGATTGAAAACAAATCTCTCTATAATTTACATATTTTGCTATGCTGATGAATTTAAAGAACGAATAGTTAAACTTTATCAAAGAGGTAAGCCAAAAAAGAAACAAATCCACAATCTAAAGAAGGGCTTCAAGTTGATTTTTTATCCAATCTATCCTTGGTCCTGCCATACGAACACTGTCCAGCGGAAGATAATCCGCAATAGCAAGCTTCTTGTCCTCTAATTATTATCAATATTTTCCAAGTAATCCCTTACGCTTAGCAACTTTTTCACAATACTGAAGAAAGAACAATCCAATCACAAAAATAAATAATGAACTTGTTATCAGAAAAATATAATCCTCTACCAAAGGAATCCTGCCAGTCAAGTACATTGTAACCATTCGATTTGATTGAGTGAATGGGAAACTTCGGACGAAAAACAACATCGTAGCTGACAATTGTGTGAGAGGAATTGATGAAATGGCTAACAATAACAAAGTTAAAATTGTCACAATCGCATTTGTTTTTTTAAATAGCAACCCTAAACCGGTCAACAAATAACCTATCCCTAACATTCCCAGAGCACCAATAAGAATTACAATCGGTATCATAATTGAAAAGCTTCTCAACCGAATAGGTAATGTAAGAACACCTAAACCAAACATCAATAACATTGGAGCAAGTCCTATAATTAACGTTGATAAACCTCTACAAAGTACGATATATGCTATCCCTAAGGGAGATAAATATACTTGCTCAAACACCCCTAAAATCGATTCTTCCTGTACTAATACAGGGCCTTGCTGCATAATACTACTCATGACAATAAAAAAAACAAAACCTATTAGTCGTTCAGTGATTCCCTCTTGATATGCTTCTCCAGCCATTGGCGTGGATATTAAACTACTTCCCCAAGTTATTGCACGAAACAAGAGGTATAGCGTTATTACCGTTCCAATTAAGTGGAGTGGGTATTGTAATTCAATAAGAAAAAACCTGCGCAGTTCCGCTGATATCGCTTTAATATGCAGCAATGTTTTTTCTTCTTTGGTCCTTCTGATAAGTTTGTCCATTTAGTTATCCTCATGAATCAGCTCTAAAAAGACATCTTCAAGATTTGGAGTCATTTCACGAACTTGAATAAGCTCCAGTTTTTGATTTCGCAAGATATCCAATAAATGATAATAAGATTTCCCGGGTGCGAGAACAATTTGACATACACTAACATTTGTTTTCTTATTAAATTCATAGTTCTTTAAGGTACCTATCGAACCGCTCTCACCCTTGAAGATATCGGACAATTCTCCGCGAATTGAAAATTCATATGTTCTTTCAGCATTCCCTTTGGTTATCATTGAAACTGTGTCTAAAGCGATTAGCTTTCCCTTTTTTAGAATAGCTACTCGATCGCTTAATTCCTCAACGACATTCAGTTGGTGGGACGTTAAGAGAATGGTTTTTCCCTCTTGATGTGAAAGCCTCGATATTATCTTTTTAATTTCAGCGCTACTTTCAACATCAACGCCTAATAGTGGTTCATCTAGCAACAACAACACTGGATCCAACAATAATGCCATTGCTAAAGATGCTTTTTGATACATTCCTCTTGAGAAATCAGAGATTTTCTTATCGCGGTCATCCTCAAAACCAAATGTTTCCAATAAATAGTCTATTCGGTTGTACAACTTGCTTCTATTGTTAAACCCCCACATTGTCCCAAAATAATCTAGATTTTGAACTATCGTCAGTTTGTCATAAAGACCGCGATGTCCATCCAGAACCACACCCATTGCATTCTGATACCTTCGTTGATATTCCTTTGGAGACAATTCTTTGATTGTGATTTGCCCCTCTGTTGGCAACAATAAACCACATAAAATTTTAATAATAGTCGTTTTACCAGCCCCATTGGGACCGAGAATACTAA
>JAXHUT010000339.1:0-2617 GCA_034189405.1 Chloroflexota bacterium | reverse complement strand
GCGGTGAAAAACGCACCGCACCCACAAAGATTCACATTTGCTGTGCTATAATCCATTTCATGAAGCGCGGCTTTAATCCAACCAGGAGTACAGGATGGCTCGACGGAAAACAACAAAAAAAGCTAAAACAAGCAAGAGAAGAAAAACCAGTTCAAAGTCAACGCGAAAGAAAATTAATTTCTCGGGGATTACCCCACAACGGCGAATTGATATATTGGCGATCTTCCTGGTGCTTATTGGCTTTTTGACTCTAATCAGCCTGTTCACACAAACGCACGGCAGACTGACCGCTTGGTGGATTAGCAACCTCAGAAAAGCCATCGGCTGGGGGGTTTATATCATGCCCCTGGCTTTTATTGGCATTGGCAGCTGGCTCTTGTTACGAAACTTTGATCAATTCCCTAAAATCACGACCGAACGCATTATTGGCATCCTCCTTTTATTCATTAACCTGACAGCCTGGTTTCATTTATTCATTGACGGCTATTTTACTGACGCAAGGGCAGGGATCGGGGGTGGTTTTATCGGCGCGGCCATTAAAATTGGGTTGGTCACCGCCCTAGGGAAGCCCGGCGCAGCAATCGCATTAATTGCTTGGATGCTGATCAGCCTGATTCTGACATTTGATCTGATCGTGGCAAGCCTTCTTAAAACCGTTGGAAAAGCCCTTGAGGGTATCATCAGCCAGGTTAAGCGTACCTTTCAAAAACTAATTTCCAAACTTAAAAAACCTCGGCAAAGGCTGCCGCAAACTTCTCACACAGAGACGGCACGAACTTTACCCGTCACGGCAAAACCAGGTAAATCCTCACGGGATGAAAAGGTCGGGAAGGTCTCACAAAACGGCGATCAAACCAGCCTGTATTACAACCGAATGGAAAACGAACCGATGTGGGTGCTGCCCAACCCAGATGAAATCCTCGAACCCCTCCTGGAAGCACCGGATGACAGCGAAAATGACCGCCAACGAGCGCGCGTTATTGAAGAGACCTTACGTTCCTTTGGTGCACCAGCCCACGTTGTTGATATCAAACGCGGTCCTTCAGTCACATTGTTCGGCGTTGAGCCCGATTTTGTTGAATCACGTCATGGGAAAACCCGTGTCAGGGTTTCAAAAATCACATCCCTGGCAGATGATCTGGCATTGGCGTTAGCAGCTGCCCGTATTCGGATCCAGGCCCCCGTTCCTGGAAAGGGCTACATCGGCATCGAGGTGCCAAATAGACAAATCTCCTTAGTCTCTTTGCGTGAAGTTCTCTTTAGTTCTGCATACAAAAATTTAAATTCACCGCTCAAGATGGCATTAGGGAAAGATGTTGCAGGAAAAGCAGTCGCAGCAGACCTGACCGCCATGCCCCACCTTTTGATCGCCGGCACCACCGGTGCTGGTAAATCCGTCTGTATCAACGACATCCTTGCTGGCTTCCTGCTCAACATGACACCGGATGAGCTTCGTCTCATTCTTGTGGACCCAAAACGTGTTGAATTGACCGGCTACAACGGCATCCCTCATTTACTGGCACCGGTTATTGTGGATGCTGAGCATGTTGTCGGCGCTTTAGAATGGATGATGCGGGAGATGGACAGCCGTTACAGAAAATTTTCGGAAACTGGTACACGTCATATCGCTGATTACAATTTGCTTTGCGAAAAATCCTCAGAGAAAAAACTACCCTACCTTCTGGTGGTCATCGATGAATTAGCCGACTTGATGATGTTAGCACCGGACGAAACTGAACGGACCATCACACGCCTGGCACAACTTGCCCGGGCAACGGGCATACACCTGATTATTGCCACCCAACGTCCCTCAACGGATATCCTTACCGGTTTGATCAAAGCCAATTTCCCGGCGCGGATTGCCTTTGCTGTTGCATCCTCTGTTGACAGCCGGGTCATCCTTGACCAACCCGGCGCTGAACGCCTGCTCGGACGCGGTGATATGCTCTTTCAGGCGCCTGATGCTGCCGCACCCGTGCGCATTCAAACAGCCTTCGTTTCTGATATTGAGATCACCCGCTTGGCAAAATACTGGCGGAGTTTTACCGTTTCTCATGCTGCGCCTGAAAGGCCCAATCAACCAGCCGCCTTTCAAACAAAGAAAAGTGTTCTCCTCAAACAAGCACCGCTGTGGGAAGAAATCGAAGAGGAAAAAGATTTGGACCCAAAATTTAACGAGGCTGTTGAAATTGTTAAAAAGGAAGGCCAGGCATCCATATCGATGCTGCAGCGCAAAATGCGCATTGGCTATACCCGGGCAGCACGAATCATCGATAAAATGGAAGAAAAGGGCATTGTCAGCGAGCCAGATCCGAAGACACAAATCAGGGATATATTACAATCTGAAGAAGCTTAGATCCAATGTGGGATTTTTCACCGGATAAATGTCACCGGATAAATTGACAATCCGTTGTGAAACGGTACAATACTGGAAGCTGATTATATTCTTATGGATGAAAATAATTAAAGTTTTTGGGTTGCTAAGTTTTAAATAAACCCTTATAATCAGTTAGAAATTCAACTCTGGAGTTATAACTTTTATGGACCAAAATAATGTATTAAAGACAACGGGGGAAGAAGAAGGCAAACAGGAATCCACCAACTTGATGGAAGCCCT
>JAXHUT010000338.1:0-2723 GCA_034189405.1 Chloroflexota bacterium | reverse complement strand
GGAAAAATAACCAAATACAGATAATTAAAGGATTGCCAGTAATATTCAGTCCTTTCGTAAGAATACACCATGTTCTCCCCATTGCTGGGATAAGAGTCCTGAATGATGAATTGTGATTTTTTATCATTATAACCGGTGATTACGCCATAATGACCCATCCAACCAGCATCGGGAACTTCGTAACCCTTTTCAATTAATACTGGAAATCCAGCAGCAACAAATTTTTTTATTACCTCAATATCTCCACCATAACGAAGTATTAGGCTAAAATTTGTCTCTGATTTTACAAAGTCAACCATCTCGTAGGGCATTACATTTCGATCCCTTGGGTTTGGTCTCAGCCAATTACCGGTAGTTTCCTGATCCCCCTCCCATCCCCAATATGAGAGTGCCATTGCGAGATTTGCTGGTCCACAATTGTTAAAAATCTGCTTTTGCCACCTGACACCTTCCAACCTTACCGAATCAGGAATTGGGGTGGGGGACGGTGTTGGAGATGGGGTCAGAGTTGGTGTTGGGCTGATAAAGTTCGTTGGGGTGATGGTTGGCTCAAGGGTTTGCGTTGCCGTGGGCGCCATGGCTGTTTGTGTCTTTTGGACAATTGCCTCCATTTCATCCTGCTGGGCAGGGGAAAAGGCGACTTCATCCGGTGGGTTGAAGAAATAGAAAATACTTGAGCGCAAATTTGCAATCCGCCAGGAGAGACGGTCATGAACAGGCGGAAGGAAATAAATCCCCAATATGAAGGCAATGGCACCGATAACAATAAAAAAGATCATTAAGATCTTGTTCAGGTTCTTTTTAGGCATAAACGGATTATAACCTTTAAGATTTTAAATGCAAATTATACAATTAGGATAATCTTACGTGTATATTATGGGGATTCTTTTAAAAAGGTTTCCTACGAGGCAGCAACACCCATTTGAGAAGGTAGTACATTTTTGGTTTATGGCATTGGGTTATTTGATGCCCAATCATCACCCAGTACGAGGATGATATCCATCTCCGCGCCTGGAGAAAAACCGTACTTTATTTGTCCCGGGGTCATTTCAAATGTTTCTGAAATCCATTGCAGTGCATAAGGAGTGGATCCTTGCAAGGTCACCATTGAAACGGAGGTCGGATTGGCATGACCGGTCCCCAAGACCTTCACGCCCTGGTCCTGGAACCATTGTGCTGTTATTTCCCCCAGGTCACCCTGGTAGCTGCCGTTCAACAAAGTTATCCGAGCTGATTCTTCTGCCACCAATGTCAACAAATCATCATCGGTCACCGGGCCCAAAACGCCGCCCGAACTCAACACCTGGTCTCGCAATAAACGGATTTTATCGGGGATGGGTCTCAGGATATCAAGACCTTTCGGTGATTTTTCAAATGTGACATATTCTGGTCCGATCACCACCATCTCAATATTTTCCCGTGGTATCTCCATAGCCTTCCAGGCAAGTTGAACAATCTGGTTAAGACTCATGTTGGTGCGGATTCCGGTGGAAAGATCATTATAAATTGCCGGCGAGTTCTTTACCAGTGTCGGCAACATATCAAACTCTAAAATGCGTTCACGAATTTTTAGAATGACTTCCATCTGCCGGCTGGATCGGTCAAAATCATCCCCCTCTAATTTTCGATCGCGGGCATAAGCCAGTACGTATTCACCATCCAGCGCGTAGGTACCAGGTTCAAGCGTCACCGTATTCCATTTGCCACGACGATCCAAAGTTATTGGCTCATCAAAAGTAAACCTAAGGCCTTCGATATGGTTAATAAAATCTACAAATGCCTGAAAATCAACTTGTGCGTAAAAATCAATCGGAACACCGAGCACTGACTCAACCGTCTTTGAGGCTAAAGCTGGACCGCCGCCGGGGATGTCATATAATTCTCCAAAACGATACGCCACGTTTATTTTCTGGTAGCTGTATCCCGGGATGGGCACCCATAAATCTCGTGGGATCGCAATGGCTGCGGCAGTGTTATTGAGCGGATCCATCGATAGCAAAATCATGGTATCTGACCGCGGTGCTTCGTCAAAGTCCTCTTCATCGCGTGTATCCAACCCCAACAGCAAAACATTTACACGGCTGGTCCCGTCCCAGGGATCGGGGTCTGGCAGGTCAATCTGGGGATTTTGCATTGTTTCATTTTCTGGATTCTCACCAGGGGTGCTTTCTACTTCTGGATCATTAATAATAGGATCGCCGGGCAGAGAAAAAGCGGTGGTTCTGGCTACGTATCCACTGACTGCGTTTGACAGGAAAAATGCGCCCACCACACTTACAAGAATCACCAGGGCAAACAACGAACGCGTTAACCAATCCTTGGGGAAGTTGTTTTTAAAATTATCCATTAGTTTCATAAATGCGCTCCATTTCAACGCGATTTAGGTTTAATGATTCTAACACCCTAACACACGATAGTGAAGGGACTTCTTTTTCATCATGTAAGCTTGATTTTTCAGTCATAATTCCCAAAATTAATCAAGTTATATCATAGAGGGTGTTGAAAATTGTTCTAAAAAGGATTCCGGTGGAGCGAAACGGAACGCCTTTAGGTGTAGAGGAGGTCCAAAGTGAAGCAGTCTCGTTTCTCTTGATCCTTTTGCTCTTGCCTTAAGGGATAAGTCCAGTCAAACATTGTTTATCTTCCTAAGGTATCTCCATAGATTGCTTCCTTTCCTTTCCTTTCCTTTCCTTTCCTTTCCTTACAGGACACTTCGTAGACAG
>JAXHUT010000337.1:0-2144 GCA_034189405.1 Chloroflexota bacterium | reverse complement strand
AGAAGCGAACTGGATGAAAAAACTTCAACGCAAGGTAAAAGAAAAAGTTCTTCCCAGCGAAAAGCCAGAAATTTGGGGAGAGCTGGATATATAATGCGTTATGCTCCCTGCACAGACAAAAATCTAAAGTCGCACCAATATAGGATGGAACACCTATAATATGCCTGAAAATAATCATCCCCAAGAAGCAGTCATTAAAGACTGGACCTTCAGAATCAAGCCCCCATCCCAATTAATGAATACAACCCGGGTCATACTGCTGCTTCATGGTTACATGGGAAATGAAACAGCCATGTGGATCTTAACAAATCCGCTGCCGGATTCCTATCTTCTTATCGCCCCCAGGGCACCCATCAAAGTAGGTAAAGATCAATACAGTTGGCATAGAATCACACCGCAATGGCCAGGGCTTGACAAATATCAAGAACTAGCGGATCAACTCTTAGCGCGCGTAGAAATTTGGTTGGAAGACAATCGGATAAATGTACACAGCTATGATCTTATGGGGTTTAGTCAAGGTGCAGTAATGGCATATGCTTTAGCTTTTCTATACCCTCAGAAGATCCATAAAGTCGCAGCACTGGCAAGCTTCATTCCCCAAACCTGGAAACCATCAATAAATCCTGATGCCATTAAGAATAAAGATTTTTTCATCGCTCATGGGACGCAAGATGAGATCATCCCGATTGCCAAGGCGTCCAAATCGGCAAAATGGCTTGAACAACACCATGCAAATGTAAAATTTTGTGAAGCTGACATTGGTCACAAAATAGGTGCTAATTGTTTTAAGGGTTTGGGAAAATTCTTTAAAGAATAAAATTTATCGACCGCTGATCAGGGCAATCACCCCTAAAAATAGTCCCAATGAGCCAAGACCAACAATAATCAAACCAACAGGAATACCAGCTACGCCCTTATTATTTAATTCTGATGTGTAAGTAGGGATTTCCAGGGGCGGCGGCTCAGTAAAAGTGGGCAACCTGGTTGATCCAGGCGTGATTAAAAATTGGGCAGCCAAAGTTGGGTCAATTGTTTGGGTAACCTTCGGTGTTGACGTCGGTGGTGGTTCCAATAACGGTAGATTGCCGCCAAAAACTGTCACATAGTTTCCATAAATCCAGGCTTTCCCACCTTGTATCCCCGGATATTCGATTTGTACCCATTCACCATAACGACCAAGGGCGTTTGCTTCCTGACCTACAATTAACACACCAACCTTTTCAGTTAACGCGCTTGGGCCGGCTCTTACATTGACCTGTGTCTCATTGGCAGCAATCGCATTCACGATAACATAAGGTCCACGCGGCGTACTGGTCACGGTCGGGATCACCCCGGTAGGCTGCTGCCCAAGGGGACCAGCGTGAACCTGTCCCACAAAGCTCAATACAACAAGAACTGTGAGTAAAAATAAGAAAACAGCGGTCCGAATTATGCGATTTTTCATTAGAAACACCATATAATCTAGTCCTATCGTCCTGCAAAGGGATTATAATCCATGGTGAATAATTAAGAAAGTGAATGAATACGGATAACTTAATTGGTTAGAGAGGTTATATCATGCCAGATACTCGCATCTTTCACGGCGATCTAAAACCCAGCGATTTTGCCCGAGATATCATTGCTTATTTCAATCGGGGGAATTACATTGTGCAACAAATCGGTCGCGACCCAAAGATTGCTGTACAAATATCCACACACCAAGCTGCGCGCTCTGGCGGACATACCGCTTTGACCATCACAATTCATGAAGTTGAAGATGGCGTTTCATTGCAAATCGGAAAACAAGCCTATCTGGGTGTGGCTGCGAGCCTGGGAAACACCGCTTTGAGGGTACTTCGCAACCCCGTATCGCTTCTTGATCGTATTGATGACATTGCCCAGGATATTGAATCAATGACCCTGGTTGATGAGTTATGGGAGGTCGTAGAAAAAACAGGGCGCCAGCACGGCATTGGGAAAGCCCTTTCGGCGAAATTACAGCGAAATATTTGCCCATACTGCAACACCCCAAACCCCATCAGTGAGGGACGGTGTATTGCTTGCGGTGCCCCTTTGGGTAATATTCAATCTCGAACCTGTATGAATTGTGGATTCGTTGTTCGAAATTTAGATCGTGAATGTCCCAATTGCCACGCCAAGCTTCC
>JAXHUT010000336.1:0-8585 GCA_034189405.1 Chloroflexota bacterium | reverse complement strand
GGGGAAATCTCTCGTCCCTCACGTCGTGCCGCCCCCACTTAAGATGTTCCGATGCGTTCCAGCGAAAGGAATTTGGGGTATAACATAAATAAGACCTAAGTGTTTGGCTGAGGAAAATAGCTATGAGAAAATATGCTGACGATTATGAAATTGTCTACGAAGATGATGGCAAAGGGGGCGAAAAGAAAGTTGCGCGCTATATCGGTCGTTTCTTTGAGGTTGATATTAAGGGGTCAGAACTGGTCAAATTTCGAAGAAACAGCCTGATTCTATTAGCATTAGTGATCCTGCTGCATATTGCTGGCGGCTTTATTGGCAATCGAGGCATGTATGCTTTTTATATTGTGCTGCCCTATGTTTTTTCTTTCTTGCCGCTTTATTTTCTAGTGGATAGTGCTTTGAGGTTACCCAAAGAGAAGCGAAGCTTTCGCAGAGAAGAGGTCGAGCTCTCATTTGATCGCATGAAGAAAGCCAGCGTCTATTTGTTCATCTTTTTGGTAATGGTGGCTGTTGGGGAAATTATTTTCCTCTTGTTTTTCGCAAATGACAACAATAATCTTGAATTTTTGTTTTTAACTTTAGAGTCATTTGCGATTATCGCGGCTTACTTGCTGCTTCGTCTTCAGACCAGCATTAATATTCATGAAAATATTGGACAAAAGTAATAATTGCAACCGTTGCGGCGGATTTTACCTTGACATTTAGCTGATTCTAGAATATCATAGGTCACTAGGCGTATTTTAAAAAATTCTATAGGAGATAAGGAGAAAATATTATGCAAAAGTTTAAAAAGCTCATTTCCGTTCTGGTTGTGGGCATCATGTTCGCCAGCCTGTTGGCAGCATGTGGGACTGAAACGCCGGTCGTCACAGACGAACCAGAAGTAACGGAAGAACCAGAAGTAACGGAAGAACCAACGGAAGAACCAACAGAAGAACCTACTGAAGAACCTGTGGTTGACATCCCATTGGTTGTCGCTTACACAGAATTTTCAGAGAAATTCAGCCCGTTCTTCTCTGAGTCCGGCTATGATGCAGATGTAGCTGCAATGGTGCATATTGCACTTTTAACAACAGACCGTGTTGGCGGTATCGTCGACAATGCGATTGAGGGTGAAACCCGTGAGTATAACGGGATCCCTTATGAGTACAAGGGACCTGCGGACACAAACGTGGAATATGATGAAGATACCGATACAACAACATACACCGCAACCTTGCGTGAGGACTTGTTGTTCTCTGATGGCACCCCCGTCACAGCGGACGACATCATTTTCAGCTACTATACATTGCTGGATCCCTCATATACCGGGACAAGCAGCCTTAAATCTTACGACATTGTTGGCTTGCAGGACTATCTAACTCAGACGACATCGGATGTTTATGATAAGTACAATGCACTCTTCGAAGAAATTTACGCCGCTGGCCCTGACCATGAGTGGACAGAAGAAGATGCCTGGACACAAGAACAGCAAGAAGACCTGTGGGCGCGCATAGATGAAGGTGTCGCAGCTGAAACTCAGAAGATTATAGATTATGTTTCAGCAAACTACATGGATATGGCGGAAGAATACACTGGTTATACGGCAGAAGAAATTGAAGCAACTGAAGGCATGGACGTCATGCTGGGGATGGTTATGTGGGGATTCGGCGAGGTTGGTGACGATGGCGCCTTAACAACCACTGCTACCGAGACCGTGTTTGACCTGGTCGAAAGCTTCCCAACCGCAGAAGATTACAAGCAAGAAATTCTCGCTGATTATGATAATGATATTCAAGAAGCCTTCCCCTATGAATCAGCAGATGGTACGGATGTATATGCAAATGTACAATCCGATTTCATTGGCTATTGGGGCCCATTAGATGAAACAATGGGTGATGAAGGCGTTCCGAATATTTCAGGGATCGTCAAAGTTGACGATTACACCGTTGAAGTGACAGTCAATGGCTTCTCAGCCCCCGCTGTCTACTCCATCCTGGGCATCCAGGTTGCACCGCTGCACTACTATGGTAGCGCTGACCTGTATGACTATGAAAACAACATGTTCGGTTTTGAGTACGGCGACCTGTCCTTACAGGAAGCTGTTACACCTAAACCCATGGGTGCTGGCCCCTATAAATTTGTTGAATACGACAATAAGGTCGTTTACTTTGAAGCCAACGAAAATTACTACAAAGGCGAGCCCAAAATCAAGGAAATTCAGTTCCGAGAAACCGAATCCGCTGAGGTTCCCTCAGGTGTTGCTACTGGCACCGTCGACATGGGTGAGATGACCTATTCAGCTGAGCGTTATGCTGAGGTTCAGGGTTATAACAGCAACGGCGAAATGACCGGTGACGTGATCACCTCCATCATGGTTGACAACCTTGGTTACGGTTATATTGGCATCAATGCGGGCACCGTCAATGTTGGCGGCGATCCAGGGTCCGAAGCCTCCAAGAACTTACGCAAAGGTATTGCAACCATTATTGCCGTCCATCGTGACTTATCGATCGACAGCTATTATGGTGAAGGTGCCTCTGTGATCAATTACCCGATCTCGAACACCTCCTGGGCCGCACCGCAGCCCACGGATGAAGATTATCAGGTCGCTTTCTCAGTTGACGTGAACGGTGACCCAATCTACACACCTGAAATGACGCTGGAAGAAAGAGTCGCAGCTGCTGAAGCAGCAGCCCTCGGTTTCTTTGAAGCGGCTGGCTACACCGTAGAAGACGGTATGATCGTGGCAGCCCCCGAAGGCGCTAAGATGAGTTACGAAGGCTTCGTCCCTGCAGACGGCACCGGTGACCACCCGAACTTTGGTATTTTCACCAACACACGGGATTCACTGGCAAAAATCGGCATGGAATTTGTGATCAATGACCCTGCTGACTGGAACGTCATGCTGGAGGCGATCGACGCCGAAGAGCAGGAAATTTGGACCATGGCCTGGCAAACAACAATTGACCCCGATATGTACCAGATCTACCACAGCGATAACGTCCCCGGCGCCGGCGGCACGGGTTCGAACTACTACCACATTCAGGATCCTGAGCTGGATCAGCTGATTATGGACGCTCGCGTCAGCGAAGACCAGAATTATCGCAAGGCAGTCTACAAGCAAGCCCTTGATATTATCATGGATTGGGCGGTTGAGGTTCCGAGCTATCAGCGGCTGAACGTTGTTATCTTCAGCACTGAGCGCATCAAGATCGACACCATCACCCCCGACATGACCACATTCTGGGGCTGGATGAACGATATCGAATTGTTGGAAATGGCACAATAACAAATTCTGACAAACAATATGTACGACATCATGAGCCCACCCTTGGGTGGGCTCATGTTTTGATATTCAAAAAATTTTTATTATAGTAATATTTGCATAGAATAGGGAAAGATATGAAAAATTTTATAATAAGGAGAGTCTTATTAGCCATATTCATTGCTTTCTTTGGTGGGCTGATTGTCTATTCTGTTATCCGCGCCTTGCCCTCCTCTTATGTGGAGCAGATCGCACGCCAACGCGCTTCAAATCCGACCAGTTTAATGTCTTACCAGGAATGGATTGAGCAGCTCAATGCAATTTATCATCTGGATATTGGCGTTATTCCCGGTTATTTCGGTTGGCTGGGTAATGCCATTAAGGGTGATTTTGGCAACTCATGGCATTATGGTATCCCGGTCACAGAAAAATTTAACCAGGTCGTCTGGTATTCTGTCATTATGAACATCATTACATTTGCTGTTCAAATGTTAATTTCGATTCCATTGGGGATCACAGCGGCAAGGAACCAATACAGCGGAAAAGACTATGCTATTTCAATATTTGCCTTAGCGGGTTTATCTCTACCGACCTTTTTCCTTGCGACTTTATTAAAATATGTATTTGCAATCCGGCTGGGTTGGTTTGACCTGTATGGTTTGACGGGACGGTTTCATTCTTCGATGAGCCAATTTGAGCAAATACTGGATATTGGCTATCATATGGTACTCCCCGTGATAACGTTGATGATGCTCTCACTTGGTGGGCTGATGCGCTATACTCGAACGAACATGCTGGAAGTGTTGAACTCGGATTATATTCGTACGGCTCGGGCTAAGGGACTTTCTGAGAAGGTGGTTATCAACAAACACGCATTTCGGAATACTTTAATACCGCTTGTTTCATATATGAGTTACTTATTGCCTTCCATGTTTGGTGGTGCCATGATCACTGAGACGCTTTACCAGATTCCAGGTATTGGCTATATCTCTTATACAGCGATGATACGCGGGGATATTCCTTTTGCCATGTTTTACACAACCTTTCTCATCATTCTCACGCAGGTCAGCTTACTCGTTGCGGATATCATGTATGCAGTGGTTGACCCACGTGTTAGAGTAAATTAATGGGGTTGACTTATGACTGAAAATAAAATTTTAATTCCAAATAGCGAACCTGCAGCTGAAGTAGTGGATATGCGCCTTGACGACGCCAGACGGGTTAAGTCCCTATCACCAGGGATGCTTGTTTTCAAGCGCTTCATCCGCAACAAGCTGGCTGTTGTTGGCATGGTCATACTGGTTTTGATGTTTATATTCTCATTTCTTGGGCCAGTGTTTTCCCCCTATGAGCAAGATCAAGTCTTTACATATCTGAGCACAATGTCCAAGGATTATGCGGGCGCAATTTTCAATCAAGAATTGCGTTATTCTGTTGCAGAGGGTGAAAGCTTCAGCGGTTCAAGACTTTCTCAATTTTTGTTTGCTCTAGGTCAGGATGAGAGCACATTCACCGTCGATGGTACACCTTACTACATCAACCCTATTGGAGAGGGCTCTTACAACATCATCATGCTTGAGCCTCTTGCTGAAGTGGCAAGTCGAGTAGGCCAGCTTACGCCTATCGAGGGAGCAAGCTTGCCCGAAGGGATTGAAGCAGCCTATCAAACTGCTCAAGACCAGGGCGAGACAAGCTTTGAGCTGGATGGTGAGGTGTATCACATTGTTGAAAAGGACAGAATAACAGAACTGATTACAAACGAGCGGAATTTAGCCTTAGCAACATTGAACATATACGATGCTTATAAACCGGAGAACGTCCCGGTTGTAGACTCATATAAATTTAAGCTCGCAAGTGAACAAGCGATTGCTGCAAATGAGAACACCTTTTCTGTAGATGACCAGACTTTCACCCTTGACATTGAAGAGGGTGAAGTCACAATCCTGGATTCTACCGGTGAACCCTATGCAGAGGTTTCAGAGATTATTGTCAACCCACTAGACCAGAGTGAATTCCTTTCAGTTGAATTTAAATCAGCCCTTCGTGAGGCTATCCGTGAAAGAGAAGAAAAGCTGGTTTTCACACATGAGAATGGCGAAACGATTGAATATGTGATCGAACGCGTCAATCAAAATTATTATATTAAGAAAGAAATGCCAACCACGTTGATCGATATGTATAAACGCCCATCAGCTGAGCATCCACTGGGATTGGATAACAATGGAATGGACAACTTAACGCGATTGATGTATGGCGGTCGGATTTCATTAATGGTAGGGTTTGTGGTTGTTATTCTTGAGGTCGCGATCGGTGTTGTGATAGGTGGCATCGCCGGCTTCTTTGGTGGGCATGTGGATACCGCATTGATGCGCGTGGTCGATCTTTTTAATAGTATTCCTTTCTGGCCGATAGTTATTATCTTTGGTTCGGTGATGGATACTTTGAAAATGGATCCCTATCCCCGGATTTTCCTGCTGATGGCTGTACTGGGTATATTGGGGTGGGTAGGCATTGCCAGAGTGGTTCGTGGGCAGATACTTTCCCTTCGAGAACAAGACTTTATGATCGCAGCAGAAGCCACTGGCATTCGCACCAGCCGCAGAATTTTCCGTCATCTTATTCCAAACGTCATGCCGCTTCTGATTGTACAGGCGACAATGGGCTTGGGTGGGGTCATTATCACTGAAGCGACCTTGGGCTTCCTTGGTCTGGGTGTGAAATTCCCGCTCGCTTCATGGGGTAGTATTATCAACGTTGCCTCAGACCCTTATGTGATGACAAATTTCTGGTTCATGTGGATACCCGCTGGGACCCTGATATTGTTAACAGTACTCGGCTTCAACTTTGTTGGTGATGGGCTGCGGGATGCTTTTGACCCGAAGATGAAAAGATAGATGAGGTTATCGTATGGATCAACAAACAAAAGAATTGATGGAAGAAATACAGGAAATCACACAAACGAAGACCAGTTCAAGGCTTACAGCGCGGGAGTCAGCAAAAATTACGCGGGCAAATCGCAAAATCACGAATGCTATGGAAAGTCTTCGCGATCGCAAGAATGTTGCGGAAAGCGAATATCTGACCACCATGGCGGACTCCAAGAATGTTGTCGAGTTTGATAATTTGCACACTTACTTTTTCACGGACGTTGGTACGGTAAAAGCCGTTAATGGTGTCTCCTTTGAAATTCCCAAAGGTGCTTCTGTTGGCGTTGTTGGTGAATCTGGCTGTGGGAAATCTGTTACAGCCCTTTCATTAATGCAGCTTGTCCAACGCCCCCAAGGGCAGATCGTTGAGGGCTCCATTCGCTTCGATGATGGTGAAAAGGTTTACGAGATTTCGAAAACACCCACGCAAGTGATGGAAACTATTCGAGGCGCTAAAATATCGATGATTTTCCAGGAACCGATGACCAGCCTCAACCCTGTTTTTCGCGCGGGTGAACAGATCGATGAGGTCGTGAAACTTCACAACCCGGAGATGACGGACGAAGAAGTTAAGCAGTTGTCGCTAAAAATGATTGATACGGTTGGCATTGCTAACAACACAGGCGTTTACAGGATGTATCCCCATGAATTATCGGGTGGAATGCGACAGCGTATTATGATTGCCATGGCGCTTGCCTGCAATCCGCGATTGATCATTGCCGATGAGCCGACAACAGCCTTGGATGTGACCATCCAGGCACAGATCCTAGACCTGCTCCGGAACCTTAAAGATCAGATCAATTCAAGCGTTATGCTGATTACGCACGACCTGGGTGTCATCGCAGAGATGGCAGATTTCGTCGTGGTCATGTACGCAGGGCGTATTGTAGAAAAAGGCACAGCTGAAGAGGTCTTTCATAATCCGCTGCACCCCTATACAGTTGGCTTGATGGCTTCTAAACCCGTGGTCAATAAAGAGGTTGAAAAGCTTTATACGATCCCTGGCAGCGTGCCAAACCCTGTCAATATGCCCGATTATTGCTATTTCAAAGATCGATGCAACCGCAGTATGCCTGTATGTGAGGGGGCTTATCCCAGGGAAGAGTATCTGACGCCGACCCACATGGTCACCTGCTATCATTATATTGATGAGGTATCTAAGGTTTAAATATGGAAAAAAATATTAATGTTCAAAATTCTATTGATATGGCAGATTTTCTTGATCATGACAGGACGAATTTGCTTGAAGTAAGAAATCTTAAACAATATTTTCCAATCAAAGCGGGTTTACTGCAGCGTGTTGTCGGAAATGTTAGAGCTGTGGATGGCATTAGCTTCAATATTAAGCGCGGTACTACCATGGGGCTCGTTGGAGAATCGGGCTGTGGTAAAACCACGGTTGGCAAAACGATTTTACGTTTAAATGAGAAGACTGCTGGTGACGTCTTATTCAATGGGATTGATGTTTTTGAACTCAATCGAGAAGAATTGCGAAAAATGCGACCGAAGATGCAGATCATCTTCCAGGATCCCTACTCCAGCCTATCACCTCGACTGCCGGTCAGTGAAATCATTGGTGAGGCGGTTAAGGAGCATGGGCTCTCACCCGAAGAAGAACATGAAGCTTATATTGACCACATTATGGAAATATGTGGTTTGCAGCCGTATCATAAGGATCGATACCCCCATGAATTTTCAGGCGGGCAGCGCCAGCGTATTTGCATTGCCCGAGCGCTTGCCTTATTGCCGGAGTTTATTGTTTGTGATGAGCCGGTCTCCGCATTGGATGTTTCAATCCAGGCGCAGATCATCAACCTTCTTCAAGAATTGCAGGATGAGTTTGAATTGACCTACTTGTTTATTTCGCATGACCTTTCCGTTGTGGAGCACATTTCTGACGAGGTGGGCGTGATGTACCTGGGTGACCTGGTGGAGTTTGGAACAAAGAAACAGATCTTCAAAAATTCGCTGCACCCTTACACAAAAGCTTTATTAAGTGCTGCACCCGTTCCTGACCCATCCGCCGTAAAGGAACGGATTATTCTTGAGGGAAGCATCCCTTCACCGGCAAATCCGCCTTCTGGTTGTAAATTTCATACCCGTTGTTGGCGGCGGATGGATATTTGTGACAAAGTTATTCCAGAGGTTCGGGAAGTCGAACCAGGGCATACGGTCGCTTGCCATCTATATGATTGATCGCGTAAAATTATTTTCATACAATATTTACAGGTAGATGATATATGAGCAGAAAACCAAACAAGTATGACGATGACGATGGTCGAGTGATCTGTAATATGGATGTGGCGGGCATGCCCTGGCATGACCGGCAGGGGCGGCACGAAAAACGAGCAGAAAGAAGAGCTGAGAGAAACCCAATGACTTCTCAAGGTCCACAAATGACAAAATCTGAA
>JAXHUT010000335.1:0-5537 GCA_034189405.1 Chloroflexota bacterium | reverse complement strand
ATGAGGTTTTCAACCCGATTGTCCTTATCAATCTCAAATTCTGGAACAAAATACCTATGCGATACGTTTATAATTATATTGGTGTGCTGGTATAAAGGAAATAATATGGCAAACACAGGACATGGCAAACACAGGACCTATGGAAAAACACAGGCTTCAATCAAAGCGTATCATCACGCGTGAACACAAAAGGCATCCGGTGCGACTCGGACGGGCAAGTTTTTGGATCAGCCTGGGTACACTCCTGGTTATCTTGCCCTTGTTACTTTGCAGCGGAGTCGTGATTTATTTTCAGGTCAATCAATTAAATCTGCCCGGTGTAATCGTTTACGATAAACCTGTCGGCATGATGAAGGTCCAAGAAACTGCAGACCGGATTGATGTCGCCTGGAACAAGAACCGCCGAATCAACCTGGTTTCTGATACTAACCCGGAAATTTCCTACTGGCTTTCACCGGCAGCATTGGGTTTATGGGTTGACCCACAAAGCACTGCCGATGCTGCTTATGCCATTGGCCGAAGCCAACAACCCTTTAAAGATATCCGCACATCCATACAGGGTCAACCTCAAGTCATATTCCCCGTCCTTTATTTTGACGAAACCATCGCCAGAGAAACATTAACTACAATTGCAGAAACGCTTGACATCGCACCCTACGATGCCCAAATTCTTTACAAAGATGGGCGTTGGCTTGTTTTGGAGAGTGCCGAAGGGCAAAAACTCGATATCAACAGCACCATTCATGGCATACATCAAAACCCATTCAATATTTTGCTGACCGGGACCCATAAATTGGTGATTGAACCCCAATCACCCGCCATCATCGATTTGACATACGTACTGGAAGAAATCGAGCGTGTCACCTCCCAGGATCTCAGTCTGACTGCCTATGACCCGATTATGGATGAAACTTTTACCTGGTCGGTGCCCGTAGAAACAAAATGGGCATGGGTATCGGTGAATCCCAGGGATTACACCGTACAATTGGTTTATGATCAAGAAACCGTATCGGATTTGTTGAACACATGGGACAAAGACCTCGGCGAAGGGCGCTCCTTCCAGAACGCACAACCCGAAAGCATCATTGAAGCTTGGCAAAAAGGTTTAACAGCCCAATTAATGGTAAAACACAACCCTACAACTTATACCGTCAACCCTGGCGAGAGCTTATGGTCCATCTCGCTCAAATTGGGGATGCCCATGTATCACATCATGGAAGCAAACCAAGGCTTAACCACAAACAACCTCAAAACTGGGATGGTGTTAAATATCCCATCAAAAAACATCCTGCTGCCCTTGCCTGTTGTGCAAAACAAGCGTATTGTGATTGACATCGGTAAACAACGCATGACGGTGTATGAAAATGGGCAGGTTCGTAACACCTATATTGTCAGCACCGGCGTCTCAGATTCGCCAACCATGGCAGGGATCTTCCAGGTGCAAACCCATGAACTGAATGCCTATGCCTCCAACTGGGATCTGTATATGCCTCATTTCATGGGCATCTATGAAGCATGGCCCGGGTTTATGAATGGCATTCACGGCTTACCGCTGCTTTCCAACGGCCATCGCTTGTGGGCAAGTGCATTGGGTTCGCCGGCATCTTACGGCTGTATCATTTTGGATTTGCCCGCAGCTGAGGATTTGTACAATTGGGCTGACACTGGTGTTGTGGTAGAAATCCTAAGATAAAGCATTCATTTCTTATTAAAATGTAAGGCTGACGGTTTTTATCACATTCCCAAACCATCATAGGTGGTGCAAAACCAATTTGATCATCATAAAATTAATCGCGAATGAAAATTTCCATACTGGAACACAACTTGCAAGAATGACTGTTGAAATATAAGATTTTTTCTCGGAAAGATTAAAACATCCATGGAAATTGATTTATCCTATCTCACCAATATCCTTACCAGTCCGCCAGGCAATTTACTTTATCACCTGGTGGTCAGTCTTTCCCTGGTGTTAATAGGCGCCCTGGCAATCCCCAAACTAAATCTTACCAAAAATGAAGATTCTGCCCGCCACGTACTGGTCGGCTGCAGCATCCTCCTTGTCATTCAGATCATTTTATTCGCCGCCAGCCTGGTTAAAGCCTTGACACCATTTAATTTATCCCTGCTTGAGTCTCTTGGGAGCACATTAACCATCATCTGGCTGTTGTGGATTTTCCATGAAAAAGACCCGAATTTTTTCCTGACAGGTGTGAACATTTTCCTTACCCTGGCTTTCTTTATCATTTCAACCATAATCCTGATTATGACCACCCTCAACAAGACAGCCATCTCATTGGACAATGACATGGTGTTAATTTCATGGCAGCTTGGTGCTATTCTCTTGATTACCCTGGCGTTGTTGTTTACCTTTTTAAAACGTCCCCCGCAATGGATTGTCGCTGTATGTATTATGCTCACCCTTGCCATTGGTCATGGGTTGGAGATCATCTTGATCGACTCCCTCCAACTCAGATTAGGTGCAGTTCGATTGTCACAAATTTTGAGTTTGCCGTGGTCAATTGCCATTGTACAGCGCTTTGCAAGGACAAAAGCCTTTGAAGTAGAAATTCAGGAACAACCCAAAACCCCTTCAAAAGACAAACGAGTGGATCCCAAACCAACCTTAATAGACTATCTATTGAGCGTGCCATTACAGGAAACACAGCAGGATAAATTCAACGCCGTTGCACGTGCCCTCAGTCTGAGCGCTCTTTCAGATATCTGCCTCCTGTTCAAACTGAACAAAGAAGAAGATGGGGTTGAGATGATAGCAGGATATGATCTGATAAGGGAAGTTTTTCTAGATAATGCTTCACTTTCAAAAGAATCCATCCCCCATATTCTCAAGACCTGGCAGGAAAATCGGGTTTTAAAATTATCTCAATCCTACACCGAAGGGCGAGATTTCGAGACGTTAACCGAGCTTATTAATTACCCTCGTCTTGGAAACCTTTTTGCCTATCCACTAGCGTCAAAAAATGAACCCCTGGCAGGCGGCGTTGTTCTCTTAACACCCTACACAGGGAAAACCTGGCAAGATCAAACAACCGAATTGTTTGACCATATCAAACCTACGCTGAGCCAGGTTCTTTTTTCACCCTCCCTCAATGAAAGGTTACAGAACGAACTATCGAAATCCGAAGAAAACATCCAGCAGCTTATAAAAAGAAAAGAAGCGCTGCAAACAGAACTCCTGGAAAATGAATTCACGATTGATAACCTGCAATCAGCGCTGAAACAATGGAAAGCAAGATACCAGGTTGAAAAATTGGAATCCGTTAATCGCATCGAAAAATTGCAGGAGCAAATTGACCAATTCTCCGCACAGGCGGAAGGTCGCATCGATTTTTCTGCTAGATCGGAACAAATGGCAGCAAAAATTCGTCAATTAACCAGAGAAAGGGATCAGCTTAAATCAGAATTGGCAAAAGCAGAAGACCGGATCAACATCTTGAAGACTGAAAATGGACAAACTGACCCCATTCGCCCATCAACGGAAACACAGGTTGTCAGCCTTGATTCTGTTATGGCAAATGTCAGGCTAAGCATTGCATCACAATTAGCGACTTCGAATATTGAACTTGAAATCAACAATCCTGATGGGCATCAAATGATCAAAACGGACCCGGCGCTAACACAGACCGTCTTGGTTGGATTGCTGGATAACGCCATCAAAGCAACCGGCTCTGGTGGGAAGGTGCAGGTCAATCAAAAATTGTCCCTTGAGACCGGGATGCTTATCATCCAGGTCACAGATCATGGCGAGGGTCTGACACCTGAGGAACAAAGATCCATTTTCAGTGCCAAGCCTGAGATGAACCCGGGCATCGGCAGCATACAATCCATTCGGGAAGCTATTCGCGCGATCCGGGTTCTTAATGGAAAGATCTGGCTCAAAAGCAAGAAAGGTGAGTTTACAACCCTTCGCGTGCAATTACCCGTGCGGATTATTGATTAAAACGTACCACGATAAACTATAATTGATTAGATTATAAAGGCAAAAAAGTACAACGCCGTCAAAGCAGGTGAAACATGAAATCAAGAAGAAAAGAAATAAGAAAGCAAAGAAAAAATCCTCCGCCAAAGAACATTAAGATATTGACGGTTCTGGTGTTTGTGATATTAATCAGTGTGTTAGGTTTTATCCTGGTATCAGGAATATCCGCAAACAAGAGCCCTGGTTTAGCCTACACATACGCAATGCAAACGCGCCAGGCTATGGAACAAACCCAAGTCACCCCAACCCCATTTCAACCAATAACGGATGATGATACAGAAGGAGACCCAGAGCCAATTACAACTCGAGAGCCTGGCACAAACCCTGAGACATCTCCTACCTCAACGGTGAGGGTGCTGCAGAAACCAGAAGGCCAGGTAAATTACATTTTATTGGGTTCCGACGCCAGACCCGATGAGGGCGGTTTTCGAACAGACATTATTGTTTGGGTGTCACTCAACCCCAAAGATGGCTTTGTGAGTGCCATCTCCTTCCCCAGGGACCTGTATGTCCACATCCCAGGCTATGGCGAAAGCCGGATCAACACCGCCTTCCCACGAGGTGGATTTGATCTTTTAGCAGACACATTTGAAGAGAATTTCGGCGTTCGTCCGGATCATTACGTGATGGTTGATTTTAACGGTTTCAAATCTGTCATCAATAATCTCGGTGGGATCACTGTCCAAACCGAGAAAAGCCTGAGCGATACCTGTGCCAAGTGGATCAATCCCAGCGGGTATTGCAGCGTTGGTCCCGGCCCTGTGCATATGAATGGTGAATTGGCATTATGGTATGCCAGGTCACGCTATTCAACAAATGACATCGACCGGGCAAGACGCTCACAGGAAGTTATCAAAGCAATTTTCAATCGTTTGATGAGCTTGGACATCATTGTCAAAGCACCTGATCTCTATAATGCCTACACCACCTATGTTGATACGGACATAAAATTATCTGATGTCCTCACCCTCCTACCCCTAGCCAATGAGATCAATAAGAACGGCGATATCCGATCCTATGTCATTGGTTATGACCATGCATATGACTGGATGACAATGCAAGGCGCCCAGGTGCTTGTCCCAGACTACGACAAAATTAGGGATATGATGATTGAAGCTTTAACATTAGAATAAACAGCATTGACAAGGATTGTCGTTTGATATAAACTAAGTTTATTCACGACTACACGAATACCCGAAGGAGTGGTGTCATGACAGATCAAACGACAGAAATAAAAGGTACGCCTGCGCATCTAACCGAAAACTCCCTCCTCCAGCCTGCTATCCAGGCCTGGAGGTTTTATTTAAATGACCAGGGCAGGTCACCCCACACCGTCAAAGCCTTTATTGCCGACCTGAACTTGCTCGATACCTTCCTTCCGCCTGACCAGACCCTGGGCGAAATTTCTCTTAAGGATCTGGAAAACTTCACTCACTGGCTAGAAAATGATCGCGGTGTGCCCTGCAGCCCAAAAAGCCTTTCCCGACGCATCACATCTTTAAAGAGCTTCTTTCGATGGTTGCAAAATAGTGCGGTGCTG
>JAXHUT010000334.1:0-2960 GCA_034189405.1 Chloroflexota bacterium | reverse complement strand
CTTGAGGCTTTCTCTGAATAAAGGACTGAAAATGGTTCTTCATCAAGACAACAAAAAAATTCCTGATAAAAAGTGTCTGCCCATGAGGTTTTCAATCGTTTCTGTTGCTTCTCAGGGAGTGCATAATCTGGGGGAAACCGTCCACCTATTCTGGAGCATGCCGTCCACCGATTCTTATGCATGCCGTCCACTCATTTTGGAGCAAACCGTCCACTTTTTCATGAAGGCCGGAATCTAACAACAGAACTGGTCAGACACCCAAAGATGTGTCATGCTTGTCCTCATTCCAACACGATGAGGAGGCAACAATGGCACAAAGGAGACTGACAATGAGAAAGATCAAAGAAGTCCTGCGGTTGAAATGGGGTTTAGGATTGAGCGCCCGTCAGGTGAGCGCAAGTTTAAAGATTTCCCACAGCACGGTGGGGGAATATCTCAAACGGGCCGAACAAGCTGGGCTAGACTGGCCCCAGGCTGAAGAACTGTCAGAGGCAGAACTAGCAGCGCAGCTATTCCCCTCCAAGAAAGCCAGGGTGCAAAAACACCCTGAACCAGACTGGGCTAAAATCGAAGTTGAGTTGCAACAAAAGGGGGTGACCCGGATGCTGTTGTGGCAAGAATACCGGGACGAGCATCTGGATGGTTATAGTTACAGCCAGTTCTGCGCGAGATTCCGGCGGTGGCTGAAAACCCAGGAAAAGACCGTGATGCGGATCCCCAAAAAGGCTGGGGAGGAAGTACAAGTAGACTATGCCGGGTTGACCGTTCCGGTGATGGATCCCAAAACGGGTGAGACGCAGGAGATGCAGGTCTTTGTGGGTGTATTGGGCGCCAGCGGTTATATCTATTGTGAAGCGCATCGCAGCCAGAGCCTGCCCAACTGGATTCGGGCACATGTGCGCATGTTTGCTTTCTTTGGGGGCGTCCCTCGGATTGTGCGGCCGGACAATCTCAAGGCGGGTGTCAAGAAGGCTTGTTTTTATGAGCCGGACATCAATCCCACCTATCACGAGTTGGCCCAGCATTACAACCTGGCCGTGATCCCTGCTCGGGTGGCCAAACCGCAGGACAAGGGCTTGGGGGAGAACGCGGTGCAGCAGGTGGAACGCTGGGTGCTCGCCCCGTTGCGAAAACAGCGGTTTTTCAGTCTCTACGATCTCAATCAAGCCATGAGGCAGCGTTTGGCTTGGCTCAATGAGCGGCCGTTATCCAACCAGACCCATTCCCGCAAAACACGCTTTGAAACCAGCGAAAAAGCGGCCTTGCAGCCCTTACCCGCCTACGCCTACAATGTTTTGGAGGTGAAACAGGCAAAGGTGAACATTGATTATCATGTCGCCTTCAACCGCCATTACTACAGCGTCCCCTACACCTTTGCACGTCAATCGGTGGAAATCCGGGCCAGTGAAACTCTGGTGGAGATCTATCCACTAGGTAAAAAAGCTCCGACTGACCGCATTGCTTGTCATGTTCGCTGCGATCATCAACATGGGTACAGCACGCAGACTGAGCACATGCCTTATAACCACCGCTGGAAGCAGGAGTGGTCGCCAAAACGGTTCGGGCGTTGGGCCAGAAAGATTGGCCCCAATACCGAAGCTTTGGTTGGCAAACTGCTGGCCTCCCGTCGCCATCCCGAGCAAGGCTACAAAGCTTGTTTGGGTATCCTCAAATTAGCTGAGAAGGATAGTCCCGCCCAACTGGAGGCGGCTTGCAAGCTGGCGCTGGAAAGTGACGCCATTAGTTATCGAGCGGTCAAATATCTGTTGACAACAAAAAAGGATATGCTCGAAACGGGAGAGAAGGCGGAATCTCAATCCCACGAGCATATCCGCGGACAAACCTATTATAGCTGAAAAGGAGATTTATGATGACAACTCAATCGTCCCATCAAGTTTTGCTCGACCAGCTGGCCAAACTGCGGCTGCCTGCTTTCCGTCAGGCTCTGGAAGCCCAGTTGGCACAGCCCCAGTACGACGAACTGCCCTTTGAAGAACGCCTGGCGTTGTTGGTGGAAACGGAGGTGTTGCAGCGCCAGGAAAATCGTGTCAAACGTCGGGTGCGGCAAGCCCGCTTCCAGCAGACCGCCTGGGTGCAGGAGATCGATTTCTCACCCGGACGCGGTCTGAAGCGTCAACAAATCTTGCAATTGGCGGGTATCACCTGGATCCGCAAAGCCCTCAACCTGATCATCCTCGGTCCCACCGGTGCAGGCAAAACTTACATCGCTTGTGCCCTTGGCCGGGCGGCTTGCGAACAGGACCTGGTCGCACGTTATTTCCGACTTCCCCGTTTTTTTCAAGCGCTGAAGCTCGCTCAACTGGAAGGGACATATCCCAAGCTGATCAAGTCCCTCCACAACGCTGACCTGCTGATCCTGGATGACTGGTTGCGAGATCCACTAACCATGGTTGAGGCGCAGTTCTTGCTAGATATTCTGGATGATCGCTATGGCCGCATGGCAACCATGCTGGTCTCACAATTCCCGATCCCAACCTGGCATGCTCGCATCCCAGACCCGACCCTGGCAGATGCGATCCTCGATCGTCTGGTGCACAATGCCCACCACATTGAATTGCAAGGTGAATCCCAAAGAAAAATCCGGGCTCAACGCATCATGGCGTCCACTTGATGTATAATATGTTGACCAGTTCTGTTGCTTCGAGGAAGTGGACGATTATTACCAGAATCACTGGATTGTTTTACCAGAATATGCAGAGACTCAGGTATAAGGGTTCAGCAGTGTAAACCCAAGCAATTAATATGCCAAGCGATAAAAACGTACGCCTTCTAAAAAAACATTTTGACATGGAATCCTGAGCGGGAAAATTTCAGGCCAAGTCGTTACCATCCTGCTCATATATGAGGGGTTTACCAAAGATTTTACACTGTTTAGATACCATAAGTTATGCCCCTCTTTAATTATCAATCAACATCACAGGAAATATCAATGCCTAACT
>JAXHUT010000333.1:0-2795 GCA_034189405.1 Chloroflexota bacterium | reverse complement strand
AAGCAAATCTGGCTGGAGATGATCCAAACACCCGCATACAAACAAGGACGTAAAGAGCGTTATAAGATCGAACGCAAGTTTGGTGAAGCCAAGCAGAACCATGGCTTGGGTCGATGTCGGTATCTTGGATTGCTTGGCTTTGGGGTTCAAGCGTACTTCACAGCAATAGTTTTGAATCTGAAGCGGATAGTTAAGGCCTTGACTGGGGTTGGCTTGAAGACACGCTGCCCTGCATTGACATGACCCAGGGAGAAGTGTCGATGGTAGCTGAAAACGAGAGGAAAGGCGGTGAAAATAGCGTAAAAAACAAAGAAAATTAGACCCTTTTACGGATATTTCTATCTATTTTTTGCCGGTTTAACATCGGTCAGTTCAAGTTTGTTATATTTGGTACTTATTCAACACCCTCTTAAGAAGTATGCCAAATCTGCGCCCCGTCTTTCGACCTGGCTGGAAGCAAATCTAGCAGACGGGTTCACAATCTTTGACTTTCCGACCAAACTTCGAAGGTTTATTCGAACAACCAACAGTCTGGAACGGGTAAATCGTGAAATCCGCAGGCAAACCAGGGTTGTGTGTCAAAAAAAGTGTCAAAAAAAGGTTGCATAATTCTACCGAAACGGGTATAATATTATTAACTTTACTAAAAAAAGGGTACAGTGATTCGAAAGTGTGGCGTGCCGTATCAATTTTATGTTATTTTGAAGATCTCATCCCACAAAACGACTGAAATTGTGCATGTTTGTGGGATATCAACAAGGTCTTTTTCAATTAGTCGGCCTTTTTACAGAGGAGTCATATTGAGTGACTAATCAGTTAAATTGGCCGCACCTATCAGGCCACGATCCCCTTTGTTCCCACCCTTAAATTATTGGTTATTACAGTTTCTCAATTCAGGTCATCATAAGCCTCAATCCGCTTCTTACGGTTGTACAGCAAAGAAAGGAGGCTCAGATAAGTTTTATTGACTACCTTAACTTACCCCGTTGTATCTCAATCGATTCACACCAAAAGGAGTACTAATCATAATGAAAATTCCCAACGAAACATTAATTGAAATGCTTCGCCGTATGTACCGTATTCGCCACTTTGAAGAAAAAGTGATCGAATTGGTTGACACAGGTGAGCTGATCGGCTCCGCACATACCAGCATAGGCGAAGAGGCCACCCATGTCGGGGCCTGCATGGCTCTTGCACCCGATGACTATGAAATGGGCAATCACCGTTCTCACGGGCATACGATTGCCAAAGGAGCCGCACTCAAACCCCTGATGGCGGAACTGCTCGGGCGCGCGACGGGTGTCAACCGCGGCAAGAGCGGCTCAATGCATTTGGCAGACTTCAGCATCGGCAGCCTGGGAGAAACCAGCATCGTCGGCTCCGGCCTGCCAGCCGCTGCTGGCGCGGCTTTGGGCGCAAAAATGCTCAATAACGGCAAAGTCTCGCTTTGCTTCTTCGGCGATGGCGCTTCCAATCAGGGGACTTTTCACGAATCGATGAACCTGGCCTCGATCTGGAAGCTGCCTGTGATCTATCTTTGTGAAAACAACGGCTATGCGAACGTCACAGCTGCCAGTTATTCCTTATCCGTCAAGGATGTCGCCGACCGCGCCCAGGGCTACGACATGCCCGGCGTAGTGGTGGATGGTCAGGATGTGATTGCCGTTTATGAGGTCGTTCAACAGGCCGCTGAACGCGCCCGCAAGGGCAGCGGTCCCAGCCTTGTGGAAGCTAAGACTTATCGCTATCGCGAACACGCGGAAGGAGCCATGTTCAAATCCGTCGCCAAGGCCTCCCACTATCGCAGCGATGAAGAATATAACAGTTGGCTCAAGCGTGATCCCATCATCCTGTTCCGAGCAAAATTGTTAGAGATGGGCGTCATAACAGAAACTCAGGCAGACGATCTCAATCAGGAAACTCATGAAGAAGTTCTTGAGGCCGTTACTTATGCCAAAGAGAGTCCATTTCCCGAGCCACAAGAGGCCTTTGAAGGGCTTTACAATACCCCCATTTCAGTCTAAAGGAGAATATAATGCGCGAGTTAAATTATTTACAGGCCATCCGGGAAGCTCAATTCGAGGAAATGAAACGTGATCCGAAAGTCTTCATCATGGGCGAAGACATAACATATAGCCTCTACGGCACTACCGCCGGCTTTTTGGAAGAGTTTGGTGCTGAGCGCGTCCGGAATACACCCATCTCCGAGTCTGGTTTTACCGGCGTAGGGATCGGCGCAGCACTGGTCGGCATGCGCCCAATTGTGGACTACGCCATTGCAAGCTTCATTTTTGTTGCCATGGACCAATTAATCAGCATGGCGGCCAAAGTCACCTATATGTATGGCGGCCAGACTAAAGTGCCGATCGTGTTTCGGGCAGTCACGTTTTACGGCGGCGGAAATGCCGCCCAGCACTCTGACCGACCCTATCCCAGCCTGATGAACGTACCAGGATTAAAGATCATCACACCCGCCACGCCCTATGACATGAAAGGTCTGCTCAAATCGGCAATCCGGGATGACGACCCCGTTTTCTGCTTTGAAGATGGCACCGTGCTGAGTTCCTCCGGCCCCGTGCCTGAAGAGGAATATCTCGTTCCAATCGGTGTCGGCGATATTAAACGTGAGGGCACCGATGTCACCATCGTTGGCATTGCCGGCTGTGTCGCCTTAGCGCTGCAGGCTGCTGAAGCGCTGGCCCAGGAAGGAATCTCCGCGGAAGTGATAGATCCCCGGACGCTCGTCCCGATGGACAAGAACATTATCCTTGAATCCGTCAGCAAGACCGGCCGGC
>JAXHUT010000332.1:0-11440 GCA_034189405.1 Chloroflexota bacterium | reverse complement strand
GTTTAATTGTTGGTTTGCGAGTTTTGTTGACCATAGAGAAACCTTACGGTGAATGATGACGGAAAAGATAACCTGCCCGGAATGTGGCGCTGAGAATTTCGATGATGCTGAGTTTTGCATTGTGTGTCATGCACATTTGAGAGAAGATTCAACCTCAGCTTTTATTGATCCGCAGCAACCTGACCAGGATGATTTTGATTTGTTAATGGGTGAGGAAGATGATTTACCTGGCTTACTGAATGCCTTAAAGCAAGCGGATGGGGATGAAACAGCTGAGGATAGGACCCAGGAAAATGAACTTTCAGCTATTACGCCTGAGGATGAATTTGATGAAGAGGACACCCAGGAAGATCAGGGAATCCCGGGTTGGCTGCATCGCGTTCGTCAGCGAGCTACCGAGGAAGAGGATTCAACCGGTGATATTACACAAAAGATTTCGGCTGCAAAAGAAAGCCTGAAAGGTGATAAGCCTTCCTCACAGCATGAAAACTTTGAAACATGGATTCAAAAATTGCGCGACCCCATTGGGGGCGTTGTTGATCGTGAACCGGAACTGGGAGATTCGAGTGATGAGCTCGAGGAGGAACAGGAAGAGGTTCAGGAAAAGGAATCCGAATGGCTTCAGAAAATTCGCAAAGCCGAAGGAAAACAGGATATTACAGAAGACGAAAGGGCTCTTGATCACGGTGAGAATGGCTTGTTGAATTGGCTGGCTGCCTTAGAAGATGGTGAAGAAGAGGCATCTGGTGAACAGGGAGACTCCGATATTGATGCGGAAGAAGCCGGGGAAAGTGACGAGGTTGGGATTGATGAATCATCGGTTACCCAGGAAATCTCTGTAGATGACAGACCTTTGTCCGTAACGATCCCGCCCAAACTCTCCGTTACTGATAAAGATAGAAGCCAGGCAGATCAACTCTCGTCGATGATTTTGGATGAGACTGCCCCAAGACTTGTTCGAGCCATAAAACGGCGTTCAAAACTTGGCGCTGCTCGTTTTTTCTTTGCGGTTTTACTGATTCTCAGCATAAGCCTTTCCTTATTTGTTGGGGAAGCGGTTGTCAATCAATCTGGAGCCATTCAACCGCACACGGATGGGTTTTTATCCTGGATAAAGGATTTAGAACAGGGAGCTGGCATTTTGCTGATATTCGACTATCAGCCGGCGTATTCAAGTGAAATTAATTTGATAGCGTCACCAATACTGGTTGACCTGGTTTCAAGAGAAAGTGATTTAAGTTTTCTTTCATCTTCAATGTCCGGGGCCATCCTTCAGCGTCAATTAATCGGGGATATCCCCGGATTAGACACGGATTCTATTACTGATTTGGGGTATTTCCCAATCGGCGCATACGGCGCATTTGGGATGGGCATCGGCATTTCAACGGGTTGGCAAATTGTTGGCCTGCCGGAAAGCGCAAGCGCCTTTCCAGATGGCGGGTTTGATAGCATACTGATCCTTTCTGACACCTACGGCGGTGCCAGAGCCTGGATTGAACAATTAACGGTATTGATGCCTGACACACCCATTAATTTAGTGGTCACAGCACAGGCAATGCCGATGCTGGTACCCTATTTTGACTCGGGGCAAATCATGGGGATGGTTTCTGGCCTCAATGATAGCCTGATCCTTGAAGCTGAATTGTCAACTGACGTCATGGTAGGAGCGCGACGACGAGCCTACCAGGTAGGATTGGTGATATTAGCTGCAGTCATGGTGATGGGTGCGATTAATGCTGGAAACCAAAATGATGAGGACGGGGGTACTGCATGACCTTCACATATGATTTGTTGTGGATCATTATAAGTTTTCTGTTGACGGTTATGGTACTCAGCTATCTTCTGGGCGATAATATTTTCTTCCGTGCTGCAGCGCACTTGTTCATTGGGTTGACGGCTGGTTATGTGGTTTTGCTGATTGCAAATCAAATTTTGTGGCCATATTTAATCAATCCGCTTGTTAATGGCACGTGGTCTGAAGCCTTGTGGTTGGCAATTCCCCTTATTTTGATGCTGATGCTGCTTTTAAGTCAGATCAGGCGTTTTACCTGGATTGGGAGTTTGCCGTTAGCCTACCTGGCAGGTTTGACTGCAGCGATTGCCGTTGGTGGCGCGGTATTTGGTACATTGCTTCCCCAATCACGGGCGATTGTTGATTCCTTTGACCCCGCAAGTTGGTATGCTGTACCCAACCAAACCTGGCTTCGTATCCTTGATGCGGTTGTGATGCTGGTCGGCACGGTTGGAACCTTGAGCCTCTTCCATTTTGGACGCAAGCAAAAAACGACATCAGAGGAAGAATATGAAAAACGCCCTTCGATTATTGAAGGATTAAGTAAGGTGGGGCAAGTTTTTATTGGCATTACCCTGGGTGCGGTTTTTGCCGGCGTGTTTTCATCAAGCCTCCTGGCGTTAATTGATCGCATCCTCTTTATAGGACAATTTCTTACCAATCTCTTCCGGAGCTTATAATGGACCATCAAGGGGTTTTGCACGCATTACTGGGTTTGGATATTGGCTTTGTAAATACACGGGCATCATATTTCGGAATCCTGGAAGAAAAATACCGGCTGCAGGCCTGTGGTATGGCATCCTCAAGCCTGGGAAAGGGCTTTCAACTCGGGAGCGGCGCAGGCGCGGCGATGCAAGATTTGCAAAGCCGATCGGACGTTCATATATTAAAACCGAACGGGGAATTGATTTGGCCTTATTATGAGACCGGATTAGGTGTTGATCGTATTGCAGTCACGATTTCTGGGGGGCCAAAGCTGAGAACAGTCTTACTCGGATTAACTGAAGCGGGCTCACTGAAAGCTGGACGGGCTTTGGTTGAATCCATGCCATTAAAAATTATCGGATCTTACAACTTGACGGCTTTGGCAGATGAAGCAGGTCTGGTTGATATTCTTGTGAATCATCGCCCGGACCTTGTGGTCCTTACAGGTGGTGAGAACGGCGGTGCAGAAAAATACGTCAAGGGCTGGATAGACATTTTAAAATTAGTGTACCGGATATTGCCAGAGGAAATCAAGCCGGATGTTCTTTATGCTGGGAATACTTTTTTGGAGGATTCAGTCAAACGATATTTAGAACCTTTGGCGAATTTAAGTGTGGTGCCAAATATCCGTCCTGCTCAGCAGGAAATGGACCTGGTACCTGCGCAAGCAGCCATAGACAAGATTGTGATTAAACGATGGCAAAAAACGATCCCTGGATTCAAGACTTTGATTACGCGCTCAAAATCTATCGCAGGTACAAAAAGTTTTGTGTTTTCCAGGATGATCCGGTACCTGGGCAAAGCGAACACAAAAACACATAAAGGGATATTAGCACTTGATCTTGGCGGCGGTTCAACATTGCTGGGGGCTGGCTTAGGTGAAGACTCGGGTGTTCTGGTTCAACCTGCCTGGGAAGGTTTGCCCGAGCCCCTCGACGATGACACGATTGATTTTGTGCATCAATGGACAGCGGCTAGGGTCACACGCAATGAAGTCAGTGAGTATTTATGCAATCATGCCTTGCAGCCCAATTTTATTCCGGAGAATTCTCGTGGCTTGGCAATTTCCCAGGCTTATGCGCGATATCGCATAAAACAAGCAAGTAGACGCTTAGCCAAGAATTTCGCATGGTTTCCGTACAAGCAAGAAAAAGGGCTTGTGGGTCATTTTGAGCCTGTGATTGCAAGCGGTGCTGTCCTTACGCAAGCGCCAAAAGCAGGTCAAAGTATGTTGATGCTGATTGATGGCCTGGAGCCCTGGGGCGTGACGACGATTGTGCTCGATCGTCACCAAATTTTGCCTATGTTAGGCTTAATCGGGACTCAGGAACCCGTTTTACCCGTGCATGTTTTGGGATCAGATGCCTTTGAAAGCCTGGGCACCGTCATCGTTGCTGTTTCAGATGCCCCTGAAAATGAAGCTATTCTAAATGTGAGGGTTAAGACGGATAATGGAAAAGATTATGAAGTTGAAATCTTGCAGGACACCCTCAAGCGCCTGGTGATCCCATCGAATGTCACGGCAGAATTGAACCTTGAACCCATGGTGGGAACAGACGTCGGGTTTGGCGGCTGCGGCGTGGGTGGTCGTTTGAAAGTACCAGGTGGGCGCATGGGTGTTGTTATCGATGCTCGAGGTCGACCTTTGCGACTTCCTGAAGATGATGAGAAAAGAGTGGCGGAGCTAAAGCGATGGTCGGTGGTACTTGGCGGATGAATAGAAAAGGGTCAAGGGATTGCAATGATTGTTGATGTTTTACAAACAGCTTCATTTACAGAAATCGAACGCGTACGAAAGCTGCTTTTCCCTGGGCAGGTTCTTGTGGAAGAGGGAATGGAAGTTCATCCATCGGATGTTGTTGCTGAGGCACAGGTTCCAAGCGCGATCATGATGTTGGACATCGCCAACGGTCTGGCCCTTTCACCCGAAGAAACGACAGCCTGTATGCTTCGTGAAGTGGATGATATCCTGGAGGAAGGGGATGTTATTGCCCAATGTGAAAAAAAGCTTCCCAGGTTGTTCAGAGCGCCTGCTGACGGAAAAATCATAAGCTATCACCAGGGGGGGATGGTTCTGGCAACAGAAACTTCTAAAATTACTATTACAGCGAACATGATTGGCATTGTAAAAGAAATCATCCCCGAATATGGGGTTGTTCTTTCTTCACACGGCAGCGTAATACAAGGTTATTGGGGAAACGGCTTATCTGGCAGCGGTGTTTTAAAGGTCTTAGAAGCATCCCTGGACCGACCGATAACTGTCTCAATGCTGGGAGACATGGCGCAAGATCAGGTGATTGCAAGCTGCGCTTGTTTAGACGAGGATGCATTAGATGCATGTTTTGAAAATCAGATCTCCGGGTTGATCTTGAGTGCTTTATCAACAGACCTGATTGAAAAAGTGAATGCACTACCTTTCCCGGTGATTGTTTTACATGGGTTTGGCGAACATAGCTTAGCCCAGGACGTCTTCGAAATTTTCCAATCTCATTCCGAGGCAAGCATTAGTTTGAATGCATGCCCCGTGGATTATTTTGATGGTGAACGCCCCGAGGTTATAATTCCAAAAGATGAGGGACAAATAGCGCGGTCACTTGGTTTTCGTAAGACATTAGAAGTTGGTGATAGGGTGCGCATAACTTCAGGCAAGATGTTCAACCAGCTGGGGAAGGTTGTTGAGCTGCTCGAAGAAGGGCAAGTTTTTGAAAATGGGGTGGTCATGCCTGCAGCAATTGTCAAATTACAGCGTTTAGAAAAGGTGAAGGTTTCCCAACATAACCTTGTAGTGGTTGGCTGAACTTTTATTAAGTGGTCTTTCCTTTTTAGGAGAGCCATTCTTAGAATTTTAATTATTTCTTGTTGGTGCGGGTGTTTGTGTGTTCACCATTGAACTTAGCAGCCACCCTATTACCCCTGTTTCAGTCTCCACTTGATACCATAAAGAGCCGTTTTCAGACAGGCTCTGGTTGAGCACCTCAATTTGTGCGCCATCATTGGCATAACCGATCACCTGAGCCTGGAAATCAGCTGATTCCCGGATGACAACACCGTTATACGAATCAACAACAATTGAAAATCTCGTGGGTTGGGGCGTGGGGCTTGGTGTTGGAGAAGGGGTGTTTGTTGGTGAATTTGTTATGGACGGCGTGACTGTCTTTGTTTGAGTGATCAGGCTTGCGGTAGGCGATGCCATTACCTTTGGGGAGCTTGTCATTGAGGGCATTATTTTTGGGGTATTTGTGGGGTTGTTAATGGTTGTGCTGGTTGGTATGGGTTTAATAGACAAGGGCAGTTCTATCCCGCTAAGACTCAGGGCGCCAATCAGCAAAGTAAAGCTAAGAACCAAAGGCAAGATGGCGAGTATCCATCCTGTGAAATGTTTTGGGCTGAATCCTAATATCAGAAAAGCAATGATTGTAACAAAGATTGATAATACCAGATGGCAAATACCGATTAATAAGGCGTGGGGCCACAGCCGAGCAAACCCAAGGGGAAGGGCGTAGCCTGCAACGGCAATTGGAAAAAGGATCTCATAAGTTAAGATGATGCCTATCTTGCGGGGTAATTTCCCCTGTCTGATAATGATTAAGACACATAAAAAAGCGCTCAGTGCAACAGCAGCCAGGTCAAGCCAGTAAGGTGCGCTGAATCGCATGGCGTCCAATCGACTAGTCTGCCCCTCTTTTAGAAGATAGCCTGCAAGGACCCCAGCAAAGAATGTCAAAATAACAGGGATCAATAGGCTGACCAGGCTTTTAATCCAGTGGCTGAATTTATGGGCGTGCGGGAATAATGCCAGTCCAAAAACAGGGCGGAGAAAGGGCAATACCACCAAGCCTAACAGAAGGATAGCGGGTTCATTAAAATATAAAGATAGACCAATTATTAAACTCCCCAAAAATGAGAGCAGAAAAAAATTCAAAGTCGGTGCGGATAAGGCTAAAAGAGAATCGAGCAATATTTGTCTTTCAGCAAGCGATGCTGCACGCGGCCGGCGTCTTATGTGCCGCTGTCGGGCAGGGGGCAAATCGTTGATATCGGTGGGTAAGGTTTCGCTGCTTGGAAGGCCCATATTCGTCATTCCCTTGAAGTATCGGGTGTACAGGTTAATATTGTCATTATGACCATTATAATACACGAAAAATGATTTGGACAAAATGACTATGAATGGGTGCGATCAAAGTTTGTTGATAAATGCTTTATTGGGCTGTCATAGCGCTGATCCCCTTTAGAAAAATGATGTAAGGGAGGCATACCCTCACCTCAGCCAGGTTTCTGCGGGCTGAAGCCCGCACTCCGGAGATTGCAAAGAATGTCCCACATCGCGGCGTGCAGCCTTCAGCCCCCCAAATTCGAGAGAGAATGATACCGAACAACCAAGGAAAGGAAGGACCTTTCGAAGTTGTCTGAAGGATCAACTGTACCACCCCCAGCTCGGTTGTTAGGCAGCCAAAAACAAGAAACGTTGTTTGCGCTTTGAGGAGCTTTAGCTCGAACGATCTTTGCATTAGTGACTTGACCCTTGGCTGTTTACCCCACAACTTTTTAGTGCACCCCTATGAATTGCGATTGTTAAAAATATGGCTGCTGGGGTAGAATAGGAGCTATGAAAAATAACAAGCTTAACCCTTTATTTATGTTAATACTTGCTATTACCTTGGTTTTTTGTGCATCTGGTTGTGAGCCGCCCCTTCAAGCAGAAACTGGTGTACCGGAGGAAACACAAGCGGCAACACCGCTCGAGACTGCTACGGAAGTTGCCCCCTCACCCACATCGACTCCGAGCACGTCGACCGTTATTTTAATTTCTAGTCCCGCTACTGATCAATTCACCCTATCACAAGTTCAATCGGTCTTAGAAACCCTGACAACGGAGGCAGGATTTAAGCTTGTCGTCCAGGAATGGACGTCATTCGAAATGATGGCAAATGTCCCGATGGTTGTCAGCGTTGGTGAGGATATTGATGTCAATAGCCTTGCCCAAGACTACCCGGAAGTGTCATTTGTGGCTGTGGATAATACAAACGCCGCCCCTTCAGTTAATGTCAGTATCATCGGCAACCCGATGGCTGATCAGCGGAACCGGGCGTTTATGGCGGGATATCTGGCTGCCCTTATCTCAGACGATTATAAGGTTGCCGCCCTTATTCCTTCAGAGACAAACACAACAGATGCGGTTTTGGAGTCTTTTGTGATCGGTGTGCGTTTTTTTTGTGGCGTTTGCCAACCGAAATATCCACCTTACCAATCCTTTCCTCAATGGCAGACCATTTCCGTTGAAGAGGCAGTAGAGCAGTACCAACCTATTTTAGAGGGTTTTAGAAATAGCGGTGTTGATGTCCTTTTCATTCAGGGTGACCTTGCCGCCTCCACTATGCTTACTTCAACGGCTGACTATGGGATCAATGTGGTGAGTGATAAACGTCCTGACATAAGCATCAATAATTATGCCGGCACGGTGCTTTCAGACCCGGCGCCAGCTTTAACAGTCCTTTGGCAAAAGATCTTGAATGGGCGCGACGGTCTTCAAATGCCAACTTCTATCACCCTAGTAGACGTGGATTCTGGTCTGGTCTCTGAAGGACGTTATGCGGCATTTATGGAAATGGCGTCAGATCTTGAGGAAGGATTGATTTCCGTTGAGGCAGCACCTTAATAATCAGAATCCACGTCTATATTTGAGGTTTCGGGGGGATTGCCTTTAAACAATTCAGCCGTTGCCTGACCGGGTTGGGAAATGCCTTCCCGCTGTAAAACTTTTAGTAGGGTCATCCCAATGATTTTCAGGTCAAGCCAGAACGATTGGTGGTCAACATACCATACATCGAGTTCGAACTTTTCTTGCCATGAAAGCGCGTTACGTCCGTGGACCTGTGCCCAGCCCGTCATCCCCGGCAAGACATCGTGGCGTCGAGCTTGTTCGGCGTTATATAACGGCAGGTAATCGGGAAGCAGTGGACGAGGGCCGACCAGGCTCATCTCTCCTTTGAGGACATTGATGAGCTCGGGTAATTCGTCCAGGCTTGTTGACCGCAAAAATTGACCCAGTTTTGTCAGCCGCTTCTGATCTGGCAAAGGCTCACCTAATTTATTTATGGTAGTATGCATTGTGCGAAATTTATAAATGGTGAATATTTTTCCCTGGAATCCCGGCCGTTCTTGGCAAAAGAGGATAGGAAATCCATAAGAAATCACCACAAGAAAGCTAATCAGTATTAAAATAGGGGATAGGAGTACCAAAGCGGGTATCGTTATGGCGATATCCAGAATACGTTTGACAAGGGGTGCGCCTTTCGGCAATAATTGAATAGACATTGATAATAGGATTGTACCAAACTTGTTTGAATTGAACCCAACCCATTTGGGAATGATGCACATTGATGGCATATGGAAAGGAAGATCATGGACGAAAGAATTTTGATAATTGAAGACGATGAGGAAATTCTAAGGGTACTTAAACGAGTGCTCAGTTACGAAGGGTATATTGTTGATACAGCGCTGACCGGCAAGGCAGGATTGACCCTTGCTGAACAGCAGCGTCCTGATTTAGTCATTCTCGATTGGATGCTGCCCACCATGGACGGCTTGGAGGTCTGTCGCCAATTGCAAAAGATTGGCAATCAACCAATTTTAATGTTGACAGCTAAGGATTCCACCCTGGATCGCGTTGAGGGCCTTGACGCTGGCGCGGATGACTATGTTGTTAAACCTTTCGAGATTGAAGAATTGCTCGCCAGGATACGGGCTTTACTTCGCCGTACCGCTGCTGACCGTGTGAAAGTGCTGGCGTTTGAAGATTTGAAACTTGACAGCAGTTCATATAAAGCGATCAGGGGTGAACGGGTGATTGACCTGACAAAGAAGGAATATGATCTTCTTGATTTGTTCATGCGCTATCCCAGGCAGGTTATGCCCCGCAAAGTCATCTTTGAAAGGGTTTGGGATTATGATTTTGGCGGCGAAAGCAATGTGTTGGACGTCTATATTCGTTATCTTCGCCAAAAATTGGAGGAAGCGGGTGAACCACGATTAATATATACCGTGCGCGGGGTGGGATATGTTATGAGGGAACCCGAAGAGTAATTGAAAAATGACCCTTCGTCTTCGACTGACATTGTTATATACAAGTTTGCTATGCATTGTTGTTTTTTTGCTTGGCGTTGTTATGTATACAATGCTGTACATGATCATGATCAACAATATCGACAGCTTGCTGGATTATTCGGCCGATCAAGCCATAGAGGCTTTGTGGGTCACCCCGGACGGTGCGATTGATTTTGATTCTGATGAATTTATTGCTTACGGCTCATCAGAATTCCAGGTTTGGTCAGATGAAGGGCAGCTATTGTTCAGTTCTGAGCCTGATAGTCCACTTAATGAGGCTTGGCGTGCTGAGATTATGGAAAATGACCAACCAAATTTCAGGAATGAAACTATCAATGGTGTCTCTTACCGTCTGTTAAGCCTACCATTAGTAGCCGAAGGTGAGAAGTATGGATGGCTGCAAGTTGGGATGACACTAACAGAAATGCAGCAAACCCAGGATGTTTTGCAGCTTGTCATTGGCCTTGTCATTGTCTTTGCGATATTTGCATCGGGCTTTATTGGTTGGTTTGTGGTTGGAAAAGGGCTTCAACCTTTGACCAACATGTCGAATATTGCAAAAAACATTACCAGTACCGAGGATCTTTCCCAAAGACTACCCGTAGAATCCGGGCGTATTGATGAGATTAGCCAATTGGGACTTACATTTAATAAAACCCTTGCACGCCTGGAACGTTTATTTAAAACACAACGTCAATTCCTGGCTGATATCAGCCATGAGCTCAGGACCCCTCTGACGGTTATCAAGGGAAATATTGGACTGATGCGATTAATGCGTGATTTTGACGAAGAATCCCTGGAAAGTATTGAGGTTGAAGTGGATCGGATGACGCGCATGGTGGGTGATTTGCTGTTAATGGCACAGGCTGAGACGGGGAGATTACCGTTATTGATGGCACCCGTTGAAGTTGATGATATTCTTTTTGAGGTATTTGAACAACTTAAAGTACTATCAGGAGGGAAACATGAAATACGGATTGAGGATATTCAACCTGCGATTGTAACAGGAGATCGGGATAGGTTGAAACAAGTATTCTTGAACCTGGGCGGAAATGCCGTTAAATTCACACCGGAAGGGAAACACATTTTCTTAAGTCTGGAAGTTGAGGATGATTGGGTGAAAGTACTGGTTCGTGATGAGGGGCGCGGGATACCAAAGACAGAAGTAGATCGTCTCTTTAACCGTTTTTACAGGGGCGATAAATCTCGAAAGCGTGATGACAAAACCGCTGGGTTTGGTTTAGGTTTATCGATTGCATATTGGATTGTTCGATCTCATGGCGGAAGAATAGATGTGCAGACAGAAGTTGATGTCGGGACAACATTTACCGTTTGGCTGCCCGTTTCTCAGACGGATGTTCCAACCAGGCCTTTAGAAATCGGGGAAGAAAAAATTTGATTTTTCTCAACCTGAATTTCGTTTTTCCTCAACAATCAATCAATATATTTCTTGTTTTTAGCTTTCGTGCGGCATCAATAAAATTCAGGCTGAACAACACAGGGATTCAAATCACTCCCATACATTAGGAAGGGATTTGGGGGGGTTGGTACTGATGAGGCCGTCCCATTTTCTGATCTTTTTATTCTCTTTAAGAAGTCACGGGGTGGTGTTTTTCTTTAACCTGTTTTTAGGCATTATGAACGTTCTTCTATTAGGTTTGATTCTGTTTTTTTGACACTGTTTTTTCTGTTGAGAGTGTTGAAAAACAAGTCGAGGGAGCTTATTAATTGAAAATCAAAGAAGGTTTCATCTTCATCTCCCTATATTATTCTAGAATAATAAAATAATTACAATTAATTCGTAGGGGCGCAGCATGCTGCGCCCCTACCTCCCGAAAA
>JAXHUT010000331.1:0-2892 GCA_034189405.1 Chloroflexota bacterium | reverse complement strand
TGGTGTCCCATTTATACTAACAGGTTGGCTCTTTTCTTTCAGCATTTTTCCAACAAACTTTTAGCGCACCCTTTTACCCATTATTATCAAGGATTTGCGAGTGTTAAGATACAATACAGGTATGAATGACTCAAACTGGCAAATTTTTGGGCACGATTGGGCGGTAAAACTGCTTCGCACCCATGCTGGGTCGGATAAGCTGCGGCATGCTTATCTCCTGGTTGGGCCGCAGGGCGTCGGTAAGCAGACCCTGGCTTTGCGGTTTGCCCAGGCGATCAATTGCGAAAATCCGCCTCAACCAGGAGGATTTTGCGGCGTGTGCAGAACCTGCCGGCAAATTGGCACTATATCGCACCCCGATTTAGATTTACTGAAGCCTGAAAAAGGTCATAAGGATGTCCTGATTGACCAAGTGCGCGAACTTCAGCGTCGCCTGTCTCTATCACCCTATATCGCACCTTATCGCATTGCACTGCTGCCGGATTTCCAGCGAACAACCATAGAAGCAATGAACGCTTTACTCAAAACGCTGGAAGAACCGGCGGAAAAAGTGGTGCTCTTGCTGACGGCAGATGCTCTTGAAAGTTTGCTACCAACCGTTGTTTCCCGTTGTGAGGTTATCCGGCTGCGCCCCACATCGCTCAAAGAAGCCCAGTCTTACCTCCAATCGACATTTGAGCTCTCTGACGAAAAGGCAGCGCTGTTTGCCCATCTGTCTGGTGGGCGTATTGGCGCGGCTGTCAATTTAGCCCAAGATCCGGATGCACTCACGCAAAGAGAAAAGCACCTGGGAGATTTCCTTGAATTAATACCGGCGACCCTCGATGAGCGTTTTAAATTAGCGAAGGATCTTTCAAGTCCTTATGATAAGGCACGTGAAAAAACTGGGGTAGTCCTTCCAATTTGGCTTTCGTTTTGGAGAGATGTCTTCCTTCGTTCTTTTGATTCTGATCTGCCCTTGGTCAATATTGACCTGACAACCCAGGTGGATCAAATGGCTTCACAGATCGAAGCTGCTGCTGCCAGAGACCTGGTAATTGCCCATGAAAAAGCCTTCCAGCAATTGGATTCCTATGCCAACGTCAGGCTGCTGGTCGAAAACTTGATGTTACGTTGGCCGCGTGTGCAATTGACGACAAAGTTGTGAAAGATTAAACCAAGAAGCGTTTATTCCTGCAGATCAACCTGGTAAATTTGTAGATCTGAAAACCGTATGGTCATTGCATTCCCCTCGATCGTCCTGGCAAAAACACCCAGACCGCCATTTTGATTTTGGGCGATTCTTTCCTCAAATTGGAAGACATCATCAATATATAATTGAAAGCGTCCCTGATTAACCCAGAGACCAATCCGATTGGTCGCAGGCATGGCCAGGTTCATTTTGCTGGCTAATTCCCAATCATGAATGACAAAACTTTGCCCGCCTTGGACCAACTCCAAGCGGTACATGCCATTGCATGTCATCAACAGGCGATAGGTATCCCCATCGTTTAAGTGCCAAAAAAGGAGCCCAATCTGATCATTTGGCTGGCATAAGGATATTTGCATAGAAATTTCAAGATAAAAATTTTCAGGCAAAGTATGCTGGCTGATGCTGGTCAGAGAGGCGCTCTGTTGTGCCACGGCCAGTGTCAGATTGTCTATACCGAAAGCGATATTTCCGGACGCACCCTGAGAGGTTTGCCATAGGGATTGATCGCTGAAATCATCATCGACCAGCAAGGCAGCTATGCCTTCACGTTGGACTTCAAATGTCGGCTGCGGTGTAGGGCTGATGTTGGCGATTGACGTGGGTGTGGGCGTCGCAGGAAACCATATTATTGTTGGGGTTATTGTCGCGGTTTGCGTTACCGTAGCTGTCGGGATGGGCGTCTCAGAAGGCGATAAGGGACGGCAAGAAGCCGTCACCATCGGGATGCTCAGGGCAAGAAGGGCGAAAAGAATTTTGAAAAACTTTGATTTTTGGTTTAATTTGCTCATTATGCGGCTCTAATTATATAATTAAAGTCAGTATAGACCAAATCTTTCATACTGACAGAATATTTGAGAGGTGTTATAATCCAAACCCTGGGAGAGAAAAAGCTTATGAAGAATAAAAAAATTGCATTACTATCCTGTGTTTTATTTTTATTTGCTGGTGTGGTTTTGCTCCTAGCGAAACCTGTCAGGGCAGGCACATTATCACAAGCGGCATATAATACGCCAACCCCCAATGCTGATGGGCAGATCATCTATACCGTTCAGGAAGGTGAAAACTGCACCGCTATCTTCTTGAAAACAGGCGTGACGATCGATGAAATCAGTACCTTGAATAATCTTGGTCCCGATTGTGAAATTTATGCTGGGCAGCCCTTGATTTTAGGGAATGTTGCCCCAGCAACAGCCACGCTTGAAGGGCCTGTTGAAACTTCTACCCCTAGCGGACCCACACCAACGCCTTTTGAAGGTACAGGTGAGGTATGTGTGGTCCTCTTTGAGGATTTAGATGGCAACCAGATGCGGTCTGAAAACGAGGCGTATATGGCTGGTGGTGTCATCAGTATCAATGATCGTGCTGGCACCTATTCTGAAACAAAAGAAACAATCGTTGATGACCCGGTTACTTTGGATACTGTGGAAATGGCTTGTTTTGAGGATGTTCCGGAGGGAGAATACAATCTCAGCATGGGTATTCCTGATGGCTACATTGCCACCACACGTTTAAATTATGCCCTGGAAGTCTCCCCTGGAGATACCGTCGTTATTGATTTTGGCGCGCAGCCTAGTTCACAGTTCAATGTCGAAGATGAAGCTGATGTGTCGGCTGATCGATCACCACTACTCTTGGCGATCGGCTTGTTTTTGCTTGCAGGCGGGGCAGGTTTGGCTTTCTTCTTCATCCGATCTCGCCAA
>JAXHUT010000330.1:0-2030 GCA_034189405.1 Chloroflexota bacterium | reverse complement strand
AGTTGCGCAAGATATCTGGATTTTTAATGAATTCAAGCCCATTATATTCAGTATCCCGACCACATTTTTTGTTCTTGTATGAAAATTTAAAGTCTAGCCAGAAGATCGCATCTCCGCCGATTTCAGTCAGGATTTGTTTGGTGAAGTATTCCCTGTGATACCCGAGGAATCGTAAAAGATGCCAGTCACTACCATACCCATGTCCGATTTTGCCCATGATTTTTCTCCAAGCTGCGATTTAATCAAACCTATAAAGCCATTTTATCATTGATGAGAGAGAATTGAGACTGCTTCGATTCTCTCGCAGTGACAAGGGCTCTAGTGACAGATGATATCGCAATTCTTTCCTTTCCTTTCCTTTCCTTACAGGACACTTCGTAGACAGGACACTTCGTAGACAGGACACTGCGTTGTACCCTATCGGGCACGCGTGACAGGATTCGCAACACCCTATCGCAACACCCTATCGGGCATGTGTGACAGATGATATCGCAATCCTTTCCTTTCCTTACAGGACACTTCGTAGACAGGACACTGCCTAGTACCCTGCCGGGCACGCGTGATAGGATTCTCAACCAGCCCATAACCCACACCGTTTAGAACTTAAAAACGTAACTACTCAGCCTTATTAATGACTTGGCAAAGAGTAAAAATAAATATTGTTGTGTGATATTTCGGATGCGCTTAAATGCCATTCATTGAACCTGAGGTGTAGGAAAGAGGAACCTGCCCACAAAAAAACTTAGCCGGAATAGTGAAGACGCCAATGATTTTTAGTAGAAAACTCATTTTCTTTGTGACCTTCGTGTCCTTTGTGTTAAGTTTTTTCCTAATGCCTGAGTAGACACCTAAAAACAAGTAAAATAGGGATATAAATACTTGGCTTGTTTAGCGAATGGCTTAATAATGAAATTTAAAATAGCGCTTGCACAATTCAACAGCAAACTTGGTGACTTAACAGCAAACCTTGATAAACACCTTGAAATAATTGATGACGCCCGCCAGCAGGGTGCAGACCTGATTGTCTTCCCCGAACTTTCATTGACCGGCTATGCATTGCAGGATTTGACGGTTAATGTTGCCTTGCGCCCTCATCAGGAGGACCCTGTATTTAACGAGCTTTTTAAAGCCAGCAAAGATGTTGACCTGATGGTGGGTTTTGTGCATGAAGACCGGCGGCACCGTTTCTATATTGCGTCGGCTTACCTTTCAGAAGGAAAAATCATCTATATTCACAACAAAGTTTACCTGCCGACTTATGGCATGTTTGATGAAGGACGCTTCTTTGCTGAGGGGAATGCGGTGAGAGCCTTCGATACCAAGTTTGGCAGGGTGGGCATGTTAATTTGTGAGGACTTCTGGCATGCCTCACTGCCATATCTTCTATGGTTGGATGGGGCGGATATCTTTTTATTCTCCTCAGCATCCCCCGGTCGCGGCTTGCATCAGGGTCCACGGTTGAGCAGCTCGGAATGGGTTGAACACACCAACCGCGCTTATGCGGGGCTTTTCACCAATTTTGTAATTCATGTCAATAAAGTGGGCTATGAAGACGGGCTGAATTTTTGGGGCGGTTCCACCATTTTTGATCCAAATGGTGACCTTGTGATCCGTGCACCAGATTTTGAAAAGGTGTTGGCGCTTGCTGAAATTGATTTAAACCAACTGCATCCTTCGCGCACCAGGCTGCCGCTGTTACGGGATGAACGTACAAACCTGGTCCTACGTGAACTGGAAAGAATACTGGGTGTAAAATGATCGATCTGACGATTAATACCGACCTGACAATAAAAATCCTGACCGGGTTCATCAAAACAGAACTCAACCGTGTGGGTTTCAAGAAAACATTAATGGGGCTTTCTGGAGGGCTCGACTCTGCTGTCAGTTTGTACCTGTCTGCCAGGGCATTAGGTCCTGATAACGTCCTGGCGGTGCGCATGCCATATAGCACCTCTCCGCCGGACACCTTGGCGGATGCCCAAACCATAATCGATGCTCTGGGCGTGAAATCGATGACGGTTGAGATCACC
>JAXHUT010000033.1:0-5689 GCA_034189405.1 Chloroflexota bacterium | reverse complement strand
CACATAAGAAAATCTTCCCGGGCTGAGTTGTTTCACAAGAGGATCTACGATGTCCTCAACATTCTTGATCAACCTGGAAAAACGGTAAAAACTATCTTATGAAAAACTCGCCAGGTTCGCCAATCAACGCCGGGTTGTTCTTTGTTCGTCTTGACAGGATCTGCACAATTCTGCGAATCTCTTCATCGCGACCGATGACCGGGTCCAGTTTTCCTGTGCGCGCCAATGCCGTCAGGTCACGGCCGTATTTGGTTAAAGCCTCATAAGTTGATTCAGGGTTTTGGCTGGTGACGCGCTGGGATCCTCGTACCTCTTTAAGTGCTTTGAGAATGGCATCCTTGGTCAGACCGTAGTTCGAAAGTCGTTTCCCTTCTGAGCTTTCAGTCAATCCAAGCAGAAGATGTTCTGTAGAAATATATTCATCGGACATGCCCTTAGCATACTTTTCAGCTGCGTTGGTGACATCAACTACAGATTTCGACATGCCAGGTTGACCGGTGTTCCCGCCAAAGACTTTGGGTTTATCGTCAAGTTCTTTTTGAACCTCTTCGCGCAGGGCTATGGGGCTGCCGGCGACTTTAGTGACGATGGCAGGCACGACACCTTGATCCTGGTTTAATAGCGCCAGAAGCAAATGTGCTGGCTCAATTGTCTGGTGATTAAGATCCGAAGCAAGCTGCTGCGATTGAAGGATTGCTTGCTGTGATTTTTCTGTAAATTTGTTTAAATCCATAGTATCTCTCTTTAAAAATTTTAATGTTATCTTGATCGTTTTTCATAGATCAAAGCGTTCAATTTTTGCCGTTCTCGATTCTATCGATCGGATGTTTGAAAATTGTTAAAGACCTGTCAGAAATATAATAACAATATTATCGGAAGGGCGTAAATCATAAATTTTTATTAGAATGAAGTTGTTTCAATTCAATCACTTGTCGTTATTAAGATAAAAGCTAATTACGCCCCTTTGCAACCAGGCATTTTGCATTGATTTATAAATTGGATTCGTAAAATGTTTGACATGGACTGAAAAAATCATTAAACTAATACTATAATTGTTTTTAACATTCATCAATCAAGGTTGATGTCCTAATTTTAAGGAGGTTCAATGACTGCCCAATATTTTCAATTGTCGATGCGTACAGGGCCAAATCCAGGAGAAGCTTTCCCTTTAGAACAGGCTGAAGTTTTATTAGGGCGTGATCTTGCCAATGATGTTGCCATCGGAGATCCTGAGGTGTCACGAAGGCACGCACGTTTTTTTATGCGGGATGATGATTTCTTTGTGGAAGATCTGGGGTCGACCAATGGGACCTTCCTCAATGGTGAGCGGATTTCAAGTCCCAAACAGCTGCGGGCTGGTGATGTGATCACTTTTGGCGAAAACATCGTCATGGTTTTTGAAAAAAGTAGTGTCGATCCAGATGCAACGATAGTTTCTGACCAAGGGCCCCAGGAATATCAAACCCCGCCAGCAACCCCACATGTTGTAAGTCAACAAGTCGAAGAGCAGATGTATGACGAGGGGGCATTAGAACCCTTGGATGTTGAAGAGCCTGCACCTGTCCGCAAGGCAAAAGCAAAAAGAGATGGCTTCCCCACCTGGTTGATTATTTTAATTATCGCCATCGTGGTCCTTGCCTGTGTGATTGCAGTCACTTTGTATTTCATGCCAGCTTCGTGGTGGTGCGCGATTACATTTGATATGCTTGAAGGCTGTCCGATACCCTGAGGAAAAGCGGTGCATAATCATCCCGGAATTCAACTTCCGGGATTTTTTATGAGCGGCGTTTTTTGTGAAGATGATTTTGGATGCACCTAAACCATTACGAAAAAATAATGGGGATAAAAAACCAGGGTATTAATAAAAATCAAATTTATGATCAGTACTATTAACCAGGTAGCGTTGGAATCAAGCGATCATTTTTCTATGTCGCCTGTGCTATAATCACAAATTATGACGAATAAGGCGCGAACCGCCAATCAAGGTGAAGATATTTATGTTTAAGAAAATTGCCGAACTCTTTGGTGGGGATCCCCATCAAAAAAAAGTTGATTCATTAAAAGAAGTTGTTGATCAAATCAACGCCCTGGAAGACTCCTACGAGAAACTCAGTGATGAAGCCTTAAGGACAAAGACAGAAGCGTTTAAGAAACGGTTATCACAGGGTGAAACTTTGGATGATTTGGTGGTGGAAGCTTTTGCGACTGTTCGTGAAGCCAGTAAGCGCACCCTGGGTCAACGGCATTATGATGTTCAATTAATCACTGGCATAACCCTCCACCGGGGTGAAATTGCTGAAATGAAGACCGGTGAGGGAAAGACTCTGGCGGCAACACTGCCGCTTTATTTAAATGCCCTTACCGGGCGTGGTGCGCATTTGGTAACTGTTAATGATTATTTGGCTCGTCGGGATGGCCGCTGGATGGGCGCCATCTATCGTTTCCTTGGTTTATCTGTGGGTATTCTTCAGATGGCTGCCCGCACCCAGCATGGTAAAAAAGCCTTTATTTATGATCCCTCACAACGCTCACCGATCGAAGAACAAGACCAGATTCGAATGGTAGATCGCAGTTTAGCCTACCAGGCGGATATCACCTACGGCACAAATAATGAATTTGGTTTTGATTACCTGCGAGACAACCTCGCAAAAGCAAAAAACGCCAGGGTGCAGCGCGGCCACTACTATGCCATCATTGACGAGGTGGATAACATCCTGATCGATGAAGCCAGAACGCCGCTGATCATTTCTGGACCTTCACACGAAGATTCCGACTGGTACAATCGCATGGCGCATATCGTCAAACAATTGGTCCCGGAGGATTATGAGGTTAGCGAGAAGGACCGCACGGTAACCTTATCGGAAATTGGGTTGGCGCATGTGGAAGAACTGCTGGATATGCCCTTGCGTGATCCGGAACGCCCTGAGGATATTACCCCAGAGCAAGCGCGCGTCTTGGGCTTCCTTGAACAGGCGTTAAGGGCTGAATTTCTCTTTCATCGCAACAAAGAATACATTGTGCAAGGTGGCGAAGTGATCATTGTTGATGAATTTACCGGTCGTTTGATGCCGGGCCGCCGTTGGTCAGACGGCCTTCACCAGGCTGTAGAAGCCAAAGAGGGGGTTAAAGTTCAAGCTGAAAATATCACTTATGCCACCATAACCATCCAGAACTACTTCCGTATGTACGAAAAGTTGGCTGGGATGACTGGTACTGCACTTACAGAAGCTGAAGAATTTTACAAAATCTATGGTTTAGAGGTGTTGCCGATACCCACGCACCTTGAATACCGTGCAATGGGTGAAGACCCTGATCTGATCGAAGCAGAAGATAAGGATCACTACGGTTATAAATACACTTATTATTACCAGCCGGATGATGACGGCCATCAGCCAATCTTTTGGAAGCGTAAAGACTACCCGGATATTGTTTACCGGAGTGTGGAAGCAAAATTGCGGGCGATCGTCAAAGAGATCATTTACTATCACGTGATTGGACGACCCCAACTTGTTGGCACCACGTCGGTAGAAAATTCTGAACATCTTTCTGAACGGTTGAATGCCTCCAATGTACGGCGATTGATGGAAGTGTTCCTGATTCGCCATGCCTATATGAAGCATCACAACCTGAATGAAGGTGACGTGTTGTCCACCCCCGAGCTGGACCAGCTTTACGAGCCGTTGGATTCATTGCGAAGCCTTGAATTACGTCGTCTGGGGCGGGAATACGGGCTTCAATCGCTCAGTCCCCTTGATGAGGGAAATAAGCAAGCCGTATTAGAAATTTTTGATCTGTCTGCTGAAAACTGGGAGCGATTGGAAGCAGTGATCAAAGCTGGCGTCCAGCACCAGGTTTTGAATGCCCGCAAGCACACAGAAGAATCGAAGATTATTGCCGGGGCTGGTGCTTTTGGCGCAGTGACATTAGCCACTAACATGGCTGGTCGTGGTGTGGATATTAAGCTGGGCGGTGAACTCTCAGAAGAAAGCCTGACCAATGTCAATCGTTTTCTTGCTGAATCTGGTGTGGATGATCCATATAACATGGGCATGCAGGATCGATTGAATGCTTTAAAAGATATCTCTCAAGAGGATTACGGTGAGTATGCTGAGGATGTTAGAAGATATTTCGATTATATGGATGAGATGAAACGTGTACGCGAACTGGGGGGTCTGCACGTGATTGGCTCAGAACGTCATGAGGCTCGACGCATCGACAACCAGCTGCGGGGACGTGCTGCCCGTCAGGGAGATCCTGGTTCATCACGTTTTTTTCTCTCACTTGAGGATGATCTGATGCGTTTGTTCGGCGGCGGTCAGGTAGAAGCTTTGATGTCCCGGTTAAATATCGACGAAGGTGTTCCGATTGAAAGTGGTATTGTGGGCCGGCTGGTTGAATCTTCCCAGACACGGGTGGAAGGTGCGAACTTTGATGTGCGGAAACATCTTCTTGAATACGATGATGTCTTAAATTCCCAAAGGGAACGTATTTACGAACAGCGAGAGCGGATCTTTGACAAAGAAGACTTGCGTGAAGACGTCACTGAAATGCTGCGTACCGAGGTTGGGCGGCGTGTTGACCTGGGGATGCAAGATGATGAAGGCCCCTGGAAACTGATGGCATATCTCGAAGACACACAACCACCGATGGATATATCTGGCGTGACGCACCCATCTTATTCTTTAAAATTGATGATGGATCGGTTGGGAAAACCGACAACCGTCGATGCCTTACAATCCGGGCTTCTTCAAATTGCTTCAGAGGCTTTGAAAGCCTGGCATGACCACCTCAGAAATTGGGCTGGCTCATTGATTGCGCAATCAGAAATGGGTTTTGAATCACAGTTTACCGAAAGATCAGAACTGCTGGATACCTTTGTTGAAGGCTTGCGTTACGAAGAAAACAACCAGACAATTAATGTGGTCACCGAATTGTCCAATCTTGTTCATGTGCCCTTGCGTTTGTCTGACCAGGATACTCGCGGCCTGAAGGAGGGCGCCCAGGAGGCTATCGACAAGGTCAGGGGTCAAATTCGCAGTACATTGATGCAAATTTTTGTGCGGCGTTTGATCTTAACTTTAGAACGGCGTTTGAATGACAACTGGAATATGAAAGCATCAGAATTGTCAAGCCTCCCCTGGGAGCAGGTCAGTCAGACGCTTTTATCACAAGTCGATGACACGCTCAACCGTCGGGAGGAATATGTTCTGGGAGAGTCGGGTGAAATTGCCAAAGACCTTAAATCTAATCAAGACTTGATGGTAGAAGCCCTGAATGATCAATCTGCATTGATGCGTTTATTACTGATGATTACACAGGGTCGGGTGATTACATTTGACGATCGAACACATCGACGGATGATGAAAGCGACTCGTCGGTTGACCTATATCTTCCTGACAGCACACCAACTAGAGGGGAAACCTCTTGAGATGGTTCAGCAGGATATTTTGAATCATCTGGAAATAGCACAGGATAAGCTGGCGTTGGTATGGGGTCAGGCGGAGCTAGATCGTTTACATAACGCAGGTCATACTTTGGGTCAGTTAACCCAAAGATGGCAGGATCGTTTGACCACAGAAATTGGGCGGGATGACTTTGATCGAGTTAAAAACCAATCGATAGCCTTATTAAAGGATGAAGATCGTGAAAACCTGGCGATGGCATTAGGTGGATTTGCCCAGAATCGTCT
>JAXHUT010000329.1:0-15015 GCA_034189405.1 Chloroflexota bacterium | reverse complement strand
ATAAGGACGAGCATGGAGCAGGCAGAGCAGATAAAGGAGACCCTGGCCCAGACCGAGGGGCAGGTGAGAGAGCACATCGATACCGCCCGCCGCGAGGGGAAGAACATCGTGGCCCAGGCGGCTCGGTGGCGGAGCAGAATGAACCGCCCATAAGTTCGGGCAGGGCTTTGGCTAAAGCATTCAATGCTTCACCAGAGGCTGCCCTGGTTGCCATACCCCTCTCATCTTCAGGGAAAACCGGGAGTGAGGCTTCCCAATTCTCAGGCAACAAACCGTTAATGCGTCGTTTTAGATCACTTGCCAGCTTTGGAAAGGCTTCTTCATAAGCAGCAAATTTCTTATCCCAAGCCTCTTCATATTTGCTTCCCGCTTCAAGCTTTGTTAAGAAATGCCTTCGAACGTCTTCCGGGACAAAGAATTTTTCTTCAACGGGCCATCCAGCATTTTTCTTTGTTACTTCAATTTCATCCCAGCCAGGAGGAGAACCATGCGCATCCTCGGTACCTTCGACAGAAGGTAAGCCGTGCCCAATCGTCGTGCGAACGATAATTAAAGAAGGGCGATCATCCGCTTTGGCTTTTTCCACTGCCCCCACAAGCGCGTCGACATCAAAAGGATCATCCACATGGCTCACATGCCAACCATAGGACTCGAATCGCTTGGCTCGGTCCTCGGTGAAGGCAAGGTTTGTGGACCCATCAATTGTAATCCGATTATCATCATAAAAATAAATCAGCTTCCCAAGTTTAAGATGGCCTGCCAAGGAGGCTGCTTCCGATGCGAGACCTTCCATCAAATCGCCATCGGTTACGATTGCGTATACATAGTGGTCAACAATCCTGTGACCTGGTCGGTTAAACTCTGCCGCTAAATGTGCCTCAGCAATCGCCATGCCAACACCGTTTGCAAACCCCTGACCCAAGGGACCGGTAGTCACTTCCACACCCGGCGTTAAACCATATTCCGGATGACCGGGCGTGATGCTGCCCCATTGTCTAAAGGATTTCAATGCTTCCATGGGGATATCGTAACCTGTGAGGTACAGCATTGAATACAACAACATCGACCCGTGCCCGCCAGACAACACGAAGCGATCCCTGTCAAACCACTTCGGATTTTCCGGATTGTATTTGAGAATTTTCATCCATAACGCGTATGCGATTCCTGAACATCCCAGGGGCAGACCGGGGTGCCCGGAGTTGGCTTTTTGCACAGCGTCTAAAGATAAAAACTTTATCGTGTTTATTGACTTTTCTTCAATTGAAGTGTTTTCCATAGCGTAATCCTTTCATGTTTATGTTTTTTAAAAAAACCACTGAAAAAGGGAATATCGCTTTCAGTGAAGTCATTTTTATTAGCCATTTCATTTTACCACGCCGCCTAAGCAATCAAAGGCTAATGTGCGAGCATCCCTTCCAAAACTAATCTCCACAACGATCCTCTATTTTCAAAATCACGGTGAAATTTTCTGCAACAAAATACGGTTTTGATAGTCTTTATAATTTCAACGCTAACAATACTTAGACGCTTTGAGATACAAAAATATGACAGGGCTTTGGGAATTTCCCGGTTTGGCGTTATTGGGTATTATCATTATATAAACTAATGTTCAATCAAAACCTTTAATGGGTAAAGATTATTAGAAACAGAGCTATATGAGTAAAAAAACTTTTTCCGTTTTCAGCATTACCGTTATCTTATTAAGCCTGGTTTGGATCATGATGACACCTATCTTATTCCCTAGCGTCCAAGCAGATACAAACACCTTTGCTGTTCATAAAGGATTTCAAGCGCCGAATTTCACGCTTAAAACACCGGATGACCAGACACTTTCCCTTTCAGATTACGAAGGACAACCTGTACTGGTATTCTTTTGGGCGTCATGGTGCTCCGTTTGCAAACGAACCATGCCGGAGCTTCAATCGGTTTATGAGGATTTCGCACCGCGCGGATTTGAAATATTAGCGATCAACACAAGTTTTCAAGACACCCTGTCAAATGCAATAAATTATTTTCAATCCCAGGGATATACTTTTACAATGCTGCTGGATCTGGATGGCATTCTATCACGCGACTATCAGCTGCATGCTGTACCATTGTCTGTTTTAATCAACCCTGATGGAGAAATTGTGGATGTCATCATCGGTTCAGGAATGAGCGAATCTTATTTACGGGCTCAACTGAATAATATTTTCGGCGAAAGGGATTGAGGTGATCCCATGTTTCCGATAATCAATATTGGACCCTTCGCAATTCAAACATCCGGCTTTATCCTCATTGCAGCTTTATTCATGGGAATATGGATTATGGGCTACTTTTCAAAAAACCTTGGCACAAACGGAGAGGTTATTGAAAACAGCATTCTATTAGGATTAATCGTCGGGCTTATTAGTGCGCGAGCAGGATTCATCCTTCAAAATCCAACAGCTTTAGCTGGAAATCCCTTTGCTGTTTTTTCATTAACCCCCTCCATGCTCAACGCCAGCTTTGGCATATTTGTAGGCGTGGTAACTGCTTTCATCTTTGGTCAGAAAAAGCATCTACCGCTTTGGCCGACCCTTGATACCCTGACCCCATTATTGATACTTGTGTTTGCAGGCATCCACCTTTCAAATTTTGCCAACGGTAATGGTTACGGCTTGCCCACCGACCTGCCGTGGGGAATCCAGTTGTGGAACGAGACCCGACATCCTGTTAATCTTTACGTGCTTGTTTTAATCTCTGCCTACTTCATCCGGACAGCACTTCACACAAAAATTTTCAAAAACACAGGGTTCATCCGAAGTGGAACATTATTCAGTTTAACCCTGGGGGTGATTGGGTTTATTACACTCATTTCACGCAGCTTTGTCGAAGAAAAAGTATTAATTGGAAGTTTTGACTCTTGGCAGTTGATGGGTTTTGCATTACTGGTCTTCGGTATGGCAATGATTTACCACAAAGGGTACAAAAATCAAAAACACATTTCAGTCTTCATCAGCCTGGGATCAAACCAGGATGCTGAAAAAAATCTGGGTAAAGCGATTGACCAAATTAAGGCAAGCTTTAAAATCCGCAAGTCTTCAAATGTGTACAAAACCAAAGATGTCATAAGCGAAGATGCGCTGTCAACCTTTTTCAACCAGGTCATCGAAATTGATACCGACCTGTCCTACATCGATTTACGCACAAAACTGAAAGCCATTGAACGGGGTTTTGGCAGGCAGCAAGGAAACAAAAAATCTGTCCCCCTGGACCTGGATATTCTCACCTATGATAATGACGTGTTTTATTTTCACGGCAAACAAATCCCGGACCCAAATCTGATACAATATAAATACATTGTAGTTCCCCTTGGGGAAATAGCACCTGATTTCAGGCATCCGGCAAGCGGTGTTGGGGTTGAAGATATCATTGCGCAGTTATCCGATAAAAACGCCATCCAAAAGTTAAAAGAGGTGGAAAATGGATTTACAACATAAGACGGCATTGGTTACAGGTGGGGGGGTTCGATTAGGCCGCGCATTTGTCCTTGCATTAGCCAGAGAAGGCGCAAATCTTGTTATTCATTACAACAAATCGAAGGCACCATCTGAAGAAACCGCACGGCTAGCCAGAGGACTCGGTGTTGATGCGATCACCATTGGTGCAAATTTTAACCATTCAGAGGCTGTTAATGAAATTTTCCCGGAGATCCACAACCATTTTGAATATGTCGATATTTTGATAAACAACGCTGCGCTTTATCTCAGGGGGAGCGGCTTAGAAACAAATCGTGAGATATGGGAAAAGCAATTTCGGGTCAACTTGAAAACGCCTTTTTTTCTGATCCAGGCTTTTGCCCAACAACTGCCGCAAGACCGACAAGGACGTGTTCTTAACATTGCGGACGGTCAAATAATTCAACACAAACCAGACCATTTCGCTTATCGACTGACAAAATATGCACTGGTTGAGATGACACGCATGTATGCCATCGAACTTGCCCCACGCATCACGGTCAATGCGCTTGGACTTGGAATTATGCTACCTTTAGCCGGCAAGGAAGATGCCGATTTGGACGCCTATGCCAATAAACATGTGCTCCTAAAACAGCCCGGGAACCCGGAAATCGCTGCTGAAAACGCGATTCACCTGATCAAAAGCGACTTTACAACCGGCGCTTTTTTACGGGTCGACGGCGGTCAATACCTCTAAGGTTTATCAACGACCATAAACAGGAAGGGCTATCCCTGTAATCCCATCAGCAGCTGAAGACGATAAAAACAGGATTGCATCAGCGACTTGTTCAGGGCTTACCCATTTTCCAAAATCAGCATTGGGCATTTCCCTTCTGTTTTCTGGTGTATCGATGGTCCCTGGTATGATGGTGTTGACTTGAATATTGTTCGGCTTCAACTCCCCTGCCATACTTTCAGTCAAACGAATTAATGCTGCTTTCGCCGCTGAATAAGCCCCCGCATTAGCCATCCCTTGAAGGCCGGCTTTTGCGCCAACGGCTATGACCTTTCCAGCGCCGTTTCCGATCATGCCGGGCACAAAGGCTGCAGTTAGGTTTAAAAAGGACAGAACATTCAGATTCATCATCCGCTGCCATGTTGTCGCTGACAATGCATGCACCGGATCTCCCATACTGAAACCACCAACGGTGTTCACCAAGATACGCACAATACCAACCTTATCCTGTATCTTTCTGGCAAGGGAGAGCATATTAGCATGATCCGTCACATCCACCCCGTCAAAAGCATAAAACAACCCGCCCCCACTTCCTGAAGTTTTAAATTCATCCATGCGACTTGTTCGGTGATCCAATCCACAAACAATGCCACGGCTGCCTAAAAACTCACTTACAACAGCTTTTCCTAAATTTCCTGCAGCCCCGGTAACCACAATTACTTGATCTTTAAAATCAAACATTATCATTTCTCCTTTCGCGCCTTGCTTGAATAAGCCAGGTTTTCTCTAACCAATGTCCCCACATCTCCAGAGTAATCCCAGCAAGCAAAGCTTTTTCTTTGGTGGTAATTTTTGAATGTTTCAACAGCTCAACCAACGCCGAAGCATTCTCAAACTTACCTTGATAATCATGATAGATATAATCATCCTTAAAATAAACCCATGGAGGCAGTTTATAATCCGTTTGATTGCCCGAATCTACAGGCTCAAATGACAATAAAGGTTGTTTCTCACATTGGGTGATGATCTCGCTGTAAGATCGGACTTGATCCTTTATGTTCACCTTGCTTTTTAAGGCTGCCATCACCTGATCCGGATGCCAATCCTTACCATCGATAATCGCCAAAATCCGCGCCACTACTTCATCGATATCCCCAAAATGGACTTTTTCAATCATTTCGTCAGGCAGCAGGGTTCGGTGAACACCCACACGGCTTACAATGCTGGGCGTCCCGCATGCCAGGGATTCGTAGGCAACATTGCCAAATGCCTCAACGATATTGCCCAAACATAGCGTAACATCGCCCAAACTATATAGTTCTGGCATCCGATCGAGGGGCAGCCATGGCACAAAAATGAAATTTTCGCCGATCTCAAAATCTTGAATCAAGCCCATCATTTCGTTATAAAAAGTTGAATCGCCTGGTGAAATCATTGAACCAATCCACTCTGGAATCAACACCTTTATGCGGGTTAATCCATGTTTATGAACCAAGCGGTTCACCACGCGAATTGTCTCGGCTAAACCTTTTCCCTGTTCAGGACGATGTGGATGTAATAGGATAATATCCTCTTCCAGGTCCAACCCCAATCGCTTTGCCAGGTTTGATGGATCCACAGGTTTGAAAAAGTCAAAATCGATACCATTGGTGATCGCATGTAGCCGCTCTGACAAACCCGGGAAAAACAAACCAGCGGTATTTTCAATGATAGCCTTGGAATATTCAGACACGTTAATGATGGCATCAGGTTTACCAATGAATGTCCCTAAAATCGATTCGGGGTAGATGTTATCGCGAAATGAAGCGATCGTTGGTATTTCAGCATAAACATCCGGGATTAACCATTCACCGTCATGTATGTAAAACCGATCAGCATTTTGCAATCGCTCGCTAATCCGACTGGTGATCAAAGAAAGGGAAGGTGGACTGACGGCATAGGGTTGAGGAAAAGGTAAATCAAATGGTAGTTCTGGAAAGACGTCCACATTATTATTGAGGTTAAATGGAGAGTTTAATTCTTCGGTTTCAGGGCACAAGATTTCGACTTGATGTCCCTGATCACCTAAAAATCTTGTAATATAATAAAGATGTTTAGAGGCGCCCCCAGTAACCTTATCGTGAAATATTGGGTTGATCGTAAATACAATGATTTTCATAAAACCTCTAATTCAATCGTTATTAACTCAATAAAATTAAGGAAGGCTAAAATGGACAAAATCTTCATTAAGAATCTCAAAGTATTCGGCATTCTTGGTGTTCACCCTTACGAACAACGAAAAAAGCAGGAAATCCGTGTTAGCGTCGAGGTCACTGCGGATATCACAGAAGCTGCAAAGGGGGATAATGTCAAAAAGACCATTGATTACGCTGCGTTGTCCGACGATATCATCCAATTCATTGACGACAGCAATTTCGGGACCATTGAATCCCTGATCACCGCACTGGCTGAACGAGTTCTTGACAATTATAAAGTAAACAGCATCTGGTTGAAAATTGAAAAACCAAACGCTGTTCCACAAGCTGATTCCGTTGGCGTTGAGATCACACGCTCAAAATAGACCTAAATATGTAAATTACTTGCACCTCGAGAGATATTGTCTAGGAATTCCATCCTTGTGCTGATACTATCACGAAATGCGCCCAGCATAGCTGAAGTCGTCATGCGCGCATCTTGCTTCTTCACGCCTCGCAGCATCATGCACATATGCAAACCTTCAGCAACAACAGCTACCCCTTGCGGATTGAGTACAAGGTTAATAAAATCTGCAATTTGAGTGGTCATGCGTTCCTGCAGCTGCAGACGCTTGGAAAATAAGTCCACAATTCTGGGAATCTTTGAGAGACCAATCACCTTGTCCGAAGGGATATAAGCGACATGAACCCTGCCAATGAAAGGCAGCATGTGGTGCTCGCAAAGACTGCTGAATTCGATATCCCGCACGATGACCATTTCATCATAAGCGACATCAAAAACAGCCTGATTAATCAATTCCTTCGGATCCATTCTATAACCAGCCAGTAATTCTTCATAACTATTTGCCACTCTATGCGGTGTTTTAACCAAACCCTGGCGCTCAGGGTCTTCGCCAATTGCCTTTAAAATTTGCTCAACCGAGGATTCAATCGCACCTAAATCCATTTCTTCTTCACAAAACAAATCCGCTGCTTGCGCTAATGGATCATTACAATCATCAACCATAATCAAACCTCCAGAATATCATTTTTAACTATCTGATTTCATTAAACCAGCGTTGAGACAAAAATAAAACGGCTTGTACAGGGTATGCTGTACAAGCCGTTCTTTATCCTGTAAAGCTTACCCGATTTCAGGAATAATGATCCCGTAAGTCCCATCCCGACGCTTATATAAAACATTAAATTCACTTGAATTAGCATTATAAAAGACAAAAAAGTCTTCGTGGCCGAGTAATTTCATCTGCTCAACGGCTTCAAGTTCATCCATCGGCACCAACATAAACCGTTTACGGCGAGCAATAACCGGACTTTCTTCTGCTTTCACCTCATCCGGATAACCCATATCAATGGCTTCAGCAATGGTCTGCCCATCCCCACGACCGTGATCGCGTTTGCCTTTGTAACGTCTGATTTGACGTCGCATTTTGTCCAGCGCAGCATCCACAGCAGAAAACATACTGTCTGAGCGCTCCTCAGATCGCAATATAAAGCCCTTTCCCCGCAAAGTCAACTGCGCGACATGCCGATCATTGGCATTTCTTGCTGTCTTAATATACGAAAGATCTACCCGACACTCATCTACTTCGTCCAGAAATTTCTCAAGTTTCTCCACTTTATTAACAACATAATCATTCAGACGATCACTTAATTCGAGGTTTTTGGTAAATATATCTATTTTGACAGTCATTTTGCCTCCTTTTAATATTTGATAATCAAATTATACTTGATAGCAGGGTCGGTTTCATACATTTCTTAATCTTATAAACCTGGCAATTGTGATGCAGTAGACATCGCCCGAACCAGCACACTTTAATGCCTTTGCGCTTGATGCCAATGTTGCCCCTGTTGTCATCACATCATCAACCAACAAAATATTTTTCCCATTCACAAGTTCGGGAATCCCTTCAAAGGCATCAATAACATTAAGTTGCCGCTCTTCTGCCGAAAGTCCTACTTGTGAGCGTGTATCCCTTACTTGTTTCAGGCCAAAGGGAATAAACGGCTTACCCAATCCTAAAGCAAGGGGATGCGCAATGGCTGCAGCCTGGTTATACCCCCGTTCCTTGTACCGCTCCCGACTCAGGGGCACCGGTATCACAATGTCGATCTGCCATGTCTCCTTAACAACTAAAGGCAACATTAATTCAGAAAAATATTTGCCAAGGCTCCGGTTATTTTGATATTTCAGGGCATGAATGCATTCCCGGATGACACCCCCATAAAAAGCCAGATTCCGCATCCCATCATATGTCGGGTGTTCTTTGTCACAATTAAAGCAAACGTCCATTTCCCCATGGATTGGCGCGCCACAAATTGAGCAGATTTTCCCTGAAATTAATTGAATTTTCTCTCCGCATTTTAAACACAAAGGATGACCTGGTGTCCCACATACAACACACACTGGCGGATAAACCCAATCAAGAGCCGCCCAAAAACCTTTAAAGAAAATTGCTGCAATTTGATTTTTCAGCACAGGTTTGACCTAAATATTTTTTATTGGAGCGATTGAAAAAAGTTTTGAACCATCGTCGACAATGCGGGTTTTAATAACAAATAAGAGGTGATTAAGACCATCACAGCCAAAATAATGATCAAGATCCACTCCACCCAACCTTGTCCCCGATCGTCAGGTAATTTTGCCATAGAACCTCCTCGTTGTAATTTAATCTTATTATATACTATCTCAAAGATAGTTTATAATTGATTATAATAAAGATGAGCGAAAATCCCCTATATTTTCTATTGCTTATCTGTTTTGTACTCTATACAATTAGATTGAAAATAAATCAGGGAAAAACCTTAATTAGATCAATTTGTTTAAAATGGAGGAACGATGAGTGATATATTAGAAAAAGTGACCGGCGATCAGGATTTTTTCAAAAAAATCTTAGCGAAGATCCCGGGATTCAAAGGCTATATCGAAAGAGGTGATCGACGTCTTTCTGATAAGATCCTACGGGATAAGGTAGCTGATGAATTTGAAACTCTTTATCAAAGGGTGTCCAGCCTTCAAAGGGATCTGATCAGCCAGGGAGAGCTGCAATACGTTGACGATCTTGAAGCCAGTGCGTTGAAGCTCAGGCAATTTATTGATCGTGTCAGGACAGCATCCTACGGCTATGCGGGAATTTTTGATGCCATCAAGATCAAGCAAGATGAGCTTGACCAGGTCTATCAATATGATTATGCCCTTTTAGCCCTTTCAGATCAGGTTTCTTCAGCAATTGACAATGTTGAAACCTCCATTGGGACAGAAGGCTTATATGCCTCGCTCAGACATTTGAAAAATGTCAGCCAGCAATGTGTTGATGCATTCAATAAGCGCACAGAGGTCATGCAAGGCATTGCTGAAGAATCTTAAGAAATAATAATATTAAAAAATAAACCAAGAATTGGAGTGAATTAATATGGCTAGAATCTTTGATGTTGTTGAATATCCAAAAGAGATGAGGGACGAGATTGTACATCGCTTTCCGGAAACCGGCGTTGCCGACTTACGGATAGGGTCACAAGTTATCGTCCGGGAATCACAAAACGTTGTATTTATGAGAGATGGTCGAGCTTTAGATGTGCTTGGTCCAGGTCGACACACCATCACGACTGCAAACATCCCCTTATTGACCGACTTAATTGGCAAAGCTTTCGGTAATCGAACACCTTTTACCGCTGAAGTCTTCTTTGTATCAATGAAAGAGTTTGCCGATCGGAAATGGGGAACCCCTCAACCCATCATTGTCCGCAATCCTGGGGTTGGATTGGGCGTTGCCCTTTTACAGGGTTTTGGAAGTTACAGCTTTCAGGTCAGTGATGCACAGCAATTTGTGAATCAACTTGTGGGTGCCCAGGGTTATTATCGCACAAGCGACATTGAAAATCGTTTGCGCACGATGCTGCTCTCAAAATTACAGGATCTGCTTGGTGAAACAACTGCTAAAAGCAACGTCCTGGAATTGATTGGTCTGACGGATGAATTGTCTGCCGGTGTTCGTGCCAAGGCACAGGATGATTTCCTGGCAATTGGTTTACAGCTTAAATCATTCTACATAGGCAACCTGAAACCCTCCGACAAATCTGCTGAGGAACTTCGGGCGATGGGTATGCTCGATATGCAGACCTACACCCAACTCCAGGCTGCAGACGCCATGCGAGACGCCGCCCAAAACCCCTCTGGCGGTGCTGGCTTAACTGCTGGTATTGGCGCTGGCATGGGCATTGGGGACGCGCTCAGTTCCGCACTGAGAAATCGTGACCAGCAGGATACCGCTGGTTCTGGTGCTCCCCCTAGCGCATCTGTCGGTGCAATGCCCGATGTTATGACCCCTGATGAGGCTGCACAATTTCTGAAAGTCGCAGCTGAGGATGTGGTAGCAGCGATCGAAGCGGGTGACTTAAGTGCCCGTAAAATTGGCAGCGCATATCGCATCAGTAAGGAATCCTTGCAGGATTTTCTAAACGGATAGCGCTTACTGCAAACCAGTTCAATTGGAAGGATGCCGATCATTAGTCAGCATCCTTTTTCTTTGAATACTCCATCAGTGAATTGTCCATCAATGTTGTCAGTGAAGTGTTGTCAGTGAATACATCGCTATGGTCGCTGCATGGTATAATGCTTTAACATTCTATTAACAACCTAAAAATATATGAGACTTCACGAATATCAATCCAAAGAAATTTTTGCCGACCACCACATTCCCATCCCAAGAGGGCGGTTAGCTTCCTCACCAGAAGATGCAAAATTAATAGCAGAAGAATTAAATGGACCTGTTGTATTAAAAGCTCAGGTGCTTGTCGGCGGCAGGGGGAAGGCAGGTGGAATCCGTTTAGTCAGATCACCGGAAGAAGCCAGTGACGAAGCATCAAAAATTCTTGGCAGCAAAATTAAAGAAATTCCTGTAAGGCGATTACTGGTTGAAGAAGCGGTCAATATTCAGCAAGAAATTTACATGGGCATGACCATTGATAGAGACTCCGGTTCAACGCTCCTGATCGCCAGTGCAGAAGGCGGCGTGAACATTGAAGAAGTCGCTAAAACCTCACCAGAAAAAATTGCCCGGGTGTATGTCGATCCACTGATAGGCTTGAGGGATTTTCAAGCTCGCAATCTGGCAACGGAGATTGAGATCCCAAGGGAGCTTTGGCGATCATTCATCACCATTACTAAAGGTCTTTACCTGTCGTACCAGAAATTGGATGCCACCCTGGCTGAAATCAATCCTCTTGTGATCACCACTGGGGGGCGTTTGACTGCGCTTGATGGTAAGATGATAATCGATGACAATGCCCTTTTTCGACATCCGGATCTGGTTGAAAAACGAGATATTTCTTCAGAATCCTTTGAAGAAATCGAAGCGCGCAAGTTCAGCCTGGAATACATCAAACTCCCCGGAGATATCGGATGCCTGGTTAACGGCGCTGGTCTTGCCATGGCTACCATGGACATCATCCAACATCATGGCGGTCAACCAGCCAACTTTCTTGATATTGGCGGTGGCGCCAGTGCTGAAAAGGTGGCAGCAGCTTTAAGAATTATTCTTCAAGACTCCCAGGTTAAAACGGTTCTTATTAATATCTTTGGTGGAATCACCCGCTGCGACGAAGTCGCTAATGGCATAAAGAAAACCCTCGCTCAAATCGAAACAGATGTGCCGTTCACCATTCGCCTGGTCGGCACCAATCAAAAAGAGGGACGGGAAATACTTGCCAGCGCAAACCTTGTGACAGCAGATACCTTACAGGAAGCAGCAGAAATTGCTGTTCGGAAATCACTGGCGTTTGCAAAATGAGCATTTTAGTTAACACGGACACACGTCTGCTAGTTCAAGGGATTACGGGATATGAGGGTAATTTTCACTCGGATCAAATGCTCTCATACGGCACCAATATTGTCGCCGGCGTCACACCTGGAAAAGGCGGCGAATGGGTTCTTGACGGAAAGGTTCCAGTTTTTGACTCTGTTCGAACAGCAGTGGAAGTCACAGGCGCTAATACCAGCATCATCTTTGTGCCCGCACGTTTTGCAGGTGATGCTATTCTCGAAGCTGCAGATGGAGGAGTCAAACTAGTTGTTTGCATTACCGAAGGAATCCCGGTTAAAGAAATGCTTCAAATCAAACATGCCATAAAACACAAAGATGTGCGTTTAATTGGACCCAATTCTCCCGGCCTTATCTCGCCCCCTATCACAAAAGTTGGCATCATCCCCGGGAACATTACCCATTCTGGGGCGGTCGGTGTTGTCTCACGTTCAGGAACGCTCACTTACGAAGTCGTTTATGCCCTCAAACAAGCCAACATTGGCACGAGCACCTGTGTGGGAATCGGCGGAGACCCTATCGTAGGGACGGATTTCATCGACATCCTATCCCACTTTGAAGGGGATTCGCAAACGGATTATGTGGTCATGATTGGTGAAATCGGTGGACTGGATGAGGAAAAAGCTGCTTCGTATGTCGCCAACACCATGACCAAACCTGTGGTTGGTTTTATTGCCGGTCGGGCAGCGCCCCCAAATAAACGCATGGGACATGCCGGTGCAATAATCGATGGCGGTGTCGGTACTGCAGAATCCAAAATCAATGCATTTAAAAATGCAGGCATCCAAGTTGCCCATTATCCCGAAGAAATCCCTGAATTAATCAAAAACTTGTAAACAAGTATTATTGGTTACACAAAAAACAAACTTCAAAAATCAAAAAGTCCACCTTTAAGGGGTGATTATATGTGCAAAAAATTGACTTTAGAAGCTGTAAAAAATATTACAAATCAATTCTATTCTCATTTTTCGGCGTTAAAATTTCAGAAGCAGAACAAGGAATCCATTTTGTATGTTCGGCAGAGCGTGATGCGGAACTGGGAGGTCTCAGCTGCAAATACACATTATTTATCCTTGTAAAAGATGGTTTGTGTATCGTTTCGCATTCACCCAACTACACCGAATAGATTGACAAACTGAGGGAATACAATGTTGAAGAAATCATTGCAGTAATAAGTCAAAAGTGCAAATTGAAGAAGATGCAACTCATGATATTTCATGAGGAAGTAGTAAAACAATATGGAGATGCTAAAATTTTAAGCGTAACAGATTATCCTCTTTATGAAGCGTTTTTCCGCACGGCTACTTCTAATGCAAATCCCGATGGATGGTTGTATGATTATTTTATTGAAAAAGCTGCTAAAGAATATTTTGTGAGGTATATCTCTAACGACAAATTGGTATCCGTTTGTGATGCACCGGATATGCCCTCTATGGAAGATAAAATTCAGCATACAGGCATCAGCACATTAAATGAAGAACGAAGAAAAGGATATGCCAAGTGTACTGTTGCGTTGGCTACCCATCATTTGATTGAAAATGGTGTTTGCCCACAATAGGAATGTCTTACGAAAAATATAGCTTCCCATAAATCAGAAAAGTCTATTGGATACCAAGAATACGGTATGGCGTTTATTCTTGAGGAATAAGATATGAAAATCGGCTTGGTTTCATATGAATTTAATAATAACGACATTGTATTTAATTTATCCCAGATGGAAAAAGCAATGAGATCAGTGCAGGGAAAGGTTGACCTCCTGTGCTTTGGAGAAACCTTCCTGCAAGGGTTTGATGCACTCAACTGGAATTATGAAAATGACAAGCACATTGCTATTTCGACTGATTCTGAAATTATGGCTCAAATTTGCAGCATGACCTTGCGTTACAAAATAGACATACTATTCGGATACATAGAAAAATGTGATGATAGCCTTTACTCATCCTGTGCTGTTATAGAAAATGGAAAGTTGGTCCACAATTACAGGCGAATTTCTAAAGGTTGGAAAGAATATAGCATCACCGATAGTCACTACAAAGAAGGAACCGACACCAGCGAATTTTTATATCATGGGCAGTCCGTAATGATTGCATTATGCGGCGACATTTGGGATTATCCTGAAAGATTCAAAACAAATAATCTCTTGATTTGGCCTGTCTATGTTAATTTTGATCTTGGTGAATGGGCTCAATATGAAAGGGAATATGCAGAGCAAGCGTATCTCGCCGCAAACCAAGCCCTGATGATAAATTCTATTTCGGAAAATCCAAAGTCTTATGGCGGTGCGTTCTATTTTATTGATGGAAAACTTGAGAAAAAGTTGGCGTATGACACAGAAAGTATTCTGATTATAGAAGTATAAAAGCAGGGGCATTTTTCAGTTTGTCTGTGAACCAGAACATAAAGCAGAGTAAGGTACCCTACGTTGTAATTTCGTAGCGTTCCTTGTTTCATTTTCAATCTTATTTTTCCACGTCCACCGCATAACCGGACTTGAATTCCACGGTAAATTTATCTTCAAAGATGGTAACCTTTTCAATCAACCGTCGGATGAACTGCTCGTTTCATTCAGTAATTGAGATAAGCTGTTCCTTTAGGAATACTCTCATATCAGCCATGCGCTTTTTGAGTTCATTACGGTTGGCGTTTTCAACCATCAGCTTTTGCTTTTCCTCACTTATCACAACCTTATCCCACCTAAAACGTGACGGATTAATTTGATTCAATTTCTATTAAAGAGACTCCCGAAAAAACTCCTAAAAAAGGGAAGACATTTTTACAATAGATTCAATGTTGATTTTGATAATAAAGTTGTTTTCGATTAAACGCGAAAAGAGGATAAAGCCCTTCTC
>JAXHUT010000328.1:0-2568 GCA_034189405.1 Chloroflexota bacterium | reverse complement strand
AGATGTCTTCTTGATTCGGGAGCATGCGACACTCTCCGGTGAACCAGGTCAACTTGTTTCACTGGTCCCAATTAATGGACCGGTGGAAGGTATCATAACTGATGGATTAAAATTCCCACTTAATAACGAGACCCTCTACCCCGATCAGACACGCGGCATCAGCAACCGATTGGCCGATTCAATTGCAAGGATCACCATCAAAAATGGTTTGTTATTGTGTATTCATAAAACAACAACCTAAAATGAAAGGAACAGCTGATATGTTTAGTAAAATAAGACAAATACACTACCTGATAATCCTATTGATGCTGGCAGGGATTCTGGCTGCATGTTCCCCTCAGGAACCAATGGCACCAGGTGAGAGACGCACCTTGAAGGTCATGACCCATGACTCCTTTGCTGCCAGTGAAGACCTGATCGCCCAGTTTGAAAATGAACATAATGCAAACATAAGTTTCATTCGCAGCGGGGATACAGGATCGGCTCTAAATCAAGCGATTCTTTCCAGGGACAATCCTTTGGCGGATGTGTTTTACGGCGTTGATAACACCTTCCTTACTCGAGCTCTGCAAGAGGATATTTTCGAGTCCTACCGATCCCCTTTGTTGGAAAATATTCCTGACCCATTTAAATTGGATCCTGGCAGCTTCGCCCTCCCTGTTGACTACGGGGATGTGTGTATCAACTACGATAAAGCTTATTTTAAAGAGAATAACCTGCCTGTGCCAGAGTCACTCGAAGCCCTGACCCGACCCGAATACGAGGGCTTGCTCGTCACCGAAAACCCCGCCACCTCCTCCCCCGGGCTGGCTTTCCTGATGGCGACCATCGCCCAATTTGGAGAAGAAGGCTACCTGGCATACTGGGAGGGACTTTCACAAAATGGCCTGGTTGTCGCCAGCGACTGGGAAACGGCTTATTATTCAAACTTCAGCGGTTCCACCGGCCAGGGACCGCAGCCGATGGTGGTCTCCTACGGTTCCAGCCCTGCTGCAGAGGTCGTTTTTGCTGAAACACCATTAGACGAATCACCAACAGCCTCCATCATTGGACCCAACACCTGCTTCAGGCAAATCGAATTTGTCGGCATCCTCAAAGGAACCCAAAACCGCGACCTGGCTGAAACATTTGTGGACTTTATGCTCAGCACCCCTTTCCAGGAGGACATCCCAATGCAAATGTAAAAGGACATGTGGGTTGATTATAATCAGGAGGCGGATGTACTTTATTTGAGTTTCAGAAAACCGCAACGCGCCAAAAAGACGGTAGAAATGGATGACGATGTTCTCGTCAGAACGGATGATGACCAGATTGTAGGGATTACGATTATGAATGCAAGTTCCAGATAACGTGAAATACCGGTGGATGGCGCTAATGATCAGAGTTAAAATCGTTTGGTATCGTTCAAAAGTGTTGGCATAAGGTTAAAAGTTGATAAAAGTGCGGCCTGTTCCTAAGGTTGAGGTTCCAACACCAAGACCGGAGGAACGAGACCGCAATGCAACAAGAAATACATATAACACTTCGGTTTGATCTGGCAACCGGCAAAGGGTCTTTGAATGAGATTGTCTACAAGTTGAAGGAACTTCGTGACCCACTGATGCTGAAGATTCTGGAGAAGATCCTGACAGGGTATGATGACCTTATCTGTGATCGCCTGAGCAGAACATACCCATCTAAAAAGAGAAAAGGACTTGGCCATCACGCCAGGAAGAACGACCCTGAAAAAGGTTTTTGCCGAGGCCGTAAGGTCCTTAAGCGGGGTTACCGCAATAGACCCAGACAGTTTTCGACGGTTTTTGGCAAGGTAGATGTCCCCTTGAGGGTGGTGGAGTGCTGCCTGTGTGGCGCCCGGTATTCTCCTTTGCTTAAGGCCCTGAAAATCGGTGCCTATCACCGAAAAGAATCCAACTTTGAACATGAGGTGATCGAGGCAGTGATCGACACCAACTATCGAAGACTGATCAGCGGACGATCCATTGATATCTCTTTGGGTGGCATCCATAATATTGTCGTAGGCAGTGATATTGACCAAACCTACCAAGAGGCCGTTGATCTGAAAGACTTCTCAGCACTTATGGCTGATGGCACCGGGGTTAAACAGCACAAAGGCCGAAAAGGGGAACTTCGAGCTGTTGTGGGAATCACACACACAGGGCGCGTGGAACCCTTGGGTTGTTTTGCCAACACCGAGTGGTCTGAAATAGACCGCATTATCAGAGAGCGGATAAAACAAAATAAGCAGTACCAAATTCCTTTCATCTATGACGGCGAACCTGGTCTAGACACATTCCTGGCTGACATTGCCGAATCTCAACGCTGTGCCTGGCACGCCCCAAGGGGGTTGTACCATGCCCTGTGGGAAGATAAATTGAAAAAGAAAGAGAGCCAAGAGCACATCGACACAATCAAGGGCCTCATAGGCATTGAACTCCCAGAGGGCGATTACGAACTACTCAAAGAAGAAGACAAAGAACAGGTAGAAGAAAAATATCAATCCAGCAAGGCTGAAATAGTCGAACTGATTCAGACCTTCAGAGACAAGGGCTACAGCCATGGGGCGTCTTA
>JAXHUT010000327.1:0-6831 GCA_034189405.1 Chloroflexota bacterium | reverse complement strand
TAGAGCTGCATGGCTTTCTCAACAGTGGGAGCCAATTGTTGCAAAACGTTGCGGTCGTATTTTGCCCTTGGCTGTTTAACCAACAACTTTTTAGTGCACCCAATTGACAAAGAATTGACTTAATTCTTTTAAATGGTAATATTATCCATGAAGTGGCGTTAGTTTTGGTAAAGCATCATCCGTCCAGACTTGCGGAGACTGGATGGTTTTTTATCTCTACCAGTAAAAACTAACCCCCAAATTAACAACTTTAGTAACAAACAAAGGAAGTATTTAGAATGTCAGAAAAAGAAATTGGAACCGTCAAATGGTTCAACGATGCAAAAGGTTATGGTTTTATCGCACGTGAAACTGGTGACGACGTATTCGTACATCACACCGCTATTATGGGCTCAGGCTTCAAATCACTGCGAGAAGAACAGCAAGTAGAATTCTCCGTGGAACAAGGTCCAAAGGGCCTGCAAGCGAAGGACGTTCAACCCCTGTAGTCCCCTAAGACTCTAAAAATTAGAACGATTACCGGTCAGGTTTCCGCAAACTGGCCGGTTTTGATTTTAAAACGCCCCGAATTCCCCCAGCAAAGCCAGAATGGCGGGGTCGATCACCGATTGTGGTAAGTCTGCAGCCTGATATTCATTTGCTTTCAGCGCACGCTCCCTGAGGGTATGCCACAATACTTCCCGTTCATCTTGTGCTTTGATGACCAGATCATTGATGGTTTTTGCCCTTTGGAATTGCTCACCCGTGGTGTAAAAGAATGTGATGCGCTTCCAATCCCCTGCAGGAACGGGGTTTTCAAGCCTTTGTATCGGTCCGATTTGGATTTTGAAGTATTCTTCATGGGCGCGGGGGTGGTTAGGTTCATCCCTGATCAACTCACGCCGGCGTGTTAACTCATGACCAAGGATTTCAGCGACGTACGAGATTTGCCAGCGTTCAGATTCCCCAAAGGCTTTAGTCTGGTAAAAAGCTAAATAATCAACGGAAATCACCTTTGGCGAACTTTTGAGCGGAATGCGATACCACCCAAACAGACGGGCGATATCAAAATCTCGCTGGGAGGGTAGAATGGCAACCAGGATCAGTGCGGTTTCAGGCAGTGTCGTGTTCATTGAGACCCCTTAGATTAGGAATGTTGTCAGAATTTTATCATGAATGAAAGATAATGGTGAATTTAGAGAAGGAATTAGGAATTAGGTATTGGGTATTAGTGTGTCGTCCTGAAATATGTTTACAGGTTTTTTTAGGTAATAGGGAACCCATTGTGCTGACACAGGGATATCAATAACGAAAAAATCTTTGACTAAATGCCTAATTCCTAATCCTCCAGCACCAGTGGAAAAAAGTGTTTACAACCATCACGTCAACTCGTTTTACACTATGTTGACCGATTCTGTTGCTTCGAGGGATTGGACGTTTATTTCCTAAATCACTGGATAGTTTCACCAGTATATACAAGTATAAGGTAAAATTTTAATATAATAATAAACGAAAAGTTGATTTTTTGATTTCGGTTACTTTCTAATTATAAATAATCAAAAAATCTTTTTCTTGCTTTTAAGACAGCCTATTTTCTGTTTGATAAATCTGTTAAAAACCTTTTATACCTCGACTGATAGGCCTTTAAATTGGCTTGTGTAAAGATTGTAGTAGAAGCCTTTTTCCTCCAACAATCTCTCATGCTTACCGCGTTCAATCAATTCCCCTTCATTGATCACCAGTATCTGATCAGCATTGCGAATAGTGCTCAAGCGGTGAGCAATCACAAAGGAAGTGCGCCCTGACATCAGGTTAAGTAAGGCTTTCTGAATCGCCACCTCTGTACGGGTATCCACACTGCTGGTGGCTTCGTCGAGTATCAGGATTGCTGGGTCAGCCAAAACCGCCCGGGCGATGGATAAAAGCTGCCTTTGCCCCTGGCTGAGGTTGGTTCCACGTTCTGATAATTCGGTGTGATAGGCTTCTGGCAAATGTCGAATAAACCGATCCGCATTGGCAAGTTTTGCAGCCTGGATAACCTCCTCATCGGTGGCATCCAATCGCCCATAACGAATGTTTTCCATGACCGTATCTGCAAAAAGGAAGGTGTCTTGCAGCACAATTCCCAATTGACGTCGCAGGTCGTCCTGACATACTTCCCTGAGATCATTTCCATCAATCAATATCCTGCCGGCATCAACATCATAAAAACGGGAGAGCAGATTGATGATGGTCGTTTTCCCGGCACCGGTCGGACCCACCAGGGCAATCGTCTTTCCGGGTTCAGCAATAAAATCAATGTTATGCAAGACTAGCGTATCTTCTTTATAACCAAAGGAGACATCTTCAAACTTCACCCTACCTTCAACAGATTCCAAACGAATGGCATTTTCACAATCCACAATTTCAGGTTCGGCGTCCAAAACTTCAAAAATACGTTCTGCGCCAGCCAGTGCCGCCATGACAGTGTTGAATAAGTTCGCAATCTGGTTCAATGGGCGCCCAAAGCGTCTAGTGTACTCTGAAAAGGAAGTGATCAAGCCCACCGTCACGTTTCCAATGCCCTGTATTAACAGATAAGCGCCGACTCCAACCACCACGATCACATTAAAGTTGCCGAGTAACCCCATGATGGGAGGCATCAAACCAGCCAGGATATTCGCCTTAATACCCGCTTCTCTTACAGTTTGGTTACGCTTTTCAAAATCCTTTAATGAACTACCCTGCTGCCCATAGGCAATGATCACCCGCTGACCGCCAATATCTTCTTCCATTAAGCTATTTAGACCGCCAAGGGTTTTTTGAAGACTTTGAAAGGCTGGCCGACTGCGTTTCATAATCATCCGGGTGACGATCACACTCAGCGGAATCACAATCAATGCTACCAGGGTCAGGCTAAGGCTAAGGACAAACATCATGATTAAGGTGCCAATCAAAGAGCTAAAACTTTGAATAAAGGAAGTAAAGTTTTGGGAAAGCAGTTGGTTGATTGCGTCCATATCGTTTGTCAGACGGCTTAAGAGGTCACCTGCTTGTTGTTTATCATAATAACCAATGGATAATTTTTGCATGTGGTCAAAGAGATCTTGACGCATATTGCGCATAGCTTTCTGTGCCGTTTCAGCCATAATTTGTCCATAAAGGACATGCAGCAACCACGAGAGCAAATAATTACTCAGCAAAATTATTACCATACGCAGCAATTCATTCAAATCCAGCTGAAGCAGCGCTCGGTCAATCGTTAAACCAATCAAATAAGGGTTAAGAACATTTAAAGCCGTAGAAATGATAACTAGAACCGTCACGATAAGCAGCTGAAGTCGGTAAGGTTGGAGGTAGGTTAAAAGACGCTTCAACCCCTCTACGGGATTAGTAGCCTGTGTTGCGCGTTTACCAACTGACATACCCCTATGCATTCTGCACCTCCATAATCGCTAATTCGCCCGCTTTTTCAACACCGTCACCTAATTGAGAATGATAAATCGCCTGGTAAGTCGGGCTGGATTCGATCAAGGTCTCATGTGTTCCCTCAGCAGAGATGTGGCCATTTTCGAGGACAATAATTTTATCTGCAGCGAGTACAGTGCTGATCCTTTGGGCAACAATAAAATTGGTGCGATTGACCATTAATTTTTTCAGTGCTTTTTGGATTTCCGCTTCTGTTTCAACATCAACCGCACTGGTGCTGTCATCCAAAATCAAAATTCGTGGGTTGACACACAAGGCACGTGCAATCGCCAAACGTTGTTTCTGCCCGCCCGAGAAGTTTGCCCCCCTTTGTTCAACATGTGATTGATACCCGTCTTCTTTTTCCATGATAAAATCATGGGCTTGGGCAGCCTTGGCTGCCGCAATCACATCTTCATCACTGGCTTCCGGACGTCCAAAACGGATTGAATCAGCCACTGTACCGCTAAATAAGACCGCATTTTGAAGCGCCATGGTAACGTTTCGACGTAATTCAGCCTGGCTGAATTCGCGCACATCCACACCGTCGATCAAAACACGCCCTTCTGTGGGGTCGTACAATCGGGGGATCAAATTCACCAGGCTTGTCTTACCTGAGCCAGTCGCGCCTAATATTGCCACAGTCTGCCCTGGTTCAGCTGTAAAGCTAACATTTCGCAGCACCGGTTGGTGTTCATTTTCATCGCCATCGTAATCCAAACCCACATCTTCATAAACAACACGTCCTTCTGTGATCTTCTCCGCTGACGTTTCTGGAAATACAATCGTTGGTTCTGTCTCAATGACTTCCAGAATACGCTCCATCGAGACAATGGATGCATAATATTGCGGCAAGATCATGCCCAAAAGCATGATGGGGAACATGGTCATAAGCAAGTAATTAGAAAAAGCGACAATCTGACCGGTGGTAATCGTACCGGCAATGTTCATATTCCCACCAAACCAGAACAAGGCTACAATCCCCAAATTTAAGATTAACATCAGGGTTGGAATCAAGAAGGACAACAGCCGGTTGACTTTGATTCGTGTTTGAGTCAAATCTTCATTCACACCTGCAAAACGCTTTTTTTCGTGATCACCTCGGACAAACGACCTCACAAGGCGCACACCAGCGATATTTTCATGCAGAACAGTATTGACCTTCTCCAAACGCTGCTGGACAGCTTTGAATAAGGGGCGAGCCTTGCTACTAAAAACCCAAACCAAAACAAGAATTGCAGGGATCAACACCAATATCAACATGGCTAATCTCGGACTGGTTGTGATCGACATGAAAAGACTTCCGATCAGCATTAATGGTGCTCGAATTAAGATCCGCATGGTCATTTGGATTGATCTTTTAACAATATTGATGTCACTGGTCAAACGTACCAGCAGCTCGCTTGTTTGAAGATTATCAAGATTTGAAAAAGAAAATTTTTGAATCTGTGAAAAAGCTTTATTGCGAAGATCGGCTGCAAAACTCTCTGACACGGTCACGGAAAAGATTGTGTTTACAAAAGCCAAAATCAAACTAATTATGGTTAACCCAATCATTAACAAGGAGGAGCGAATAACAACCTGGTTGTCTAAATTTGCAATACCCTGATCAATGATTGTCTGCATCTGACGTGGCACCAAAAGATCTGTTATGGATAAGACCATCATGGCAGCTATAGCAATGATCATTTGCCATCGATATTTTTTTAAGAACGGTAGTATTTTACGAAGACTTTCCACTCATGTTCTCCTAAGGATAATAAAAATTCAATAATTAATTAATCGGCAACAGTTAAGTGCTGCTCAATATTCTCAACAACTTTTTGCAGGCTTTCCTTGAATACCTGGGCTTGTGACTCACTAAAATCGTCCAACAAGATATTTTCAATAGCTTTCATCGCCACATGAAGATCATCCAGCAAGCCCCTGCCCTTGGTTGTTAAATAAATTCGATTAACACGCTCATCCTGCGGGTCACGGCGACGGATAACCAGCTGCGCCTTTTCCATACGCTTGACCTTATTGGTCAATGTAGCCGGTGTGATTTCTAAAAACTTAGCCATCTCCGAATTTGACGTGCCATCCCTTTCATTGAGGGCAAACAGAACCGGCGGCTGGCCGCGGCACAACCCCAAGCACCGCATTTCACGCCGTATTAAGTTTCGATGCGCCCGACCAAGCCGAACCAGCAGGGAACCAATGGAGTCAAATATTTTCATCTGTTCTGACGCGTGCATAAATGCTTAGCTTTCTAATAATTAGACGGCTAAATATAACGCAATTCAAAGCTAAAGTCAACAAGAACAAATCCGAGAGTGTTGAAAAACAAATAACAGGCTTGATAGCTCGTAGCTGGTTGTTCGTAGATCAAAGCTAAAAGCTTAAAGCTGAAAGTTGAAAGAATGGTGCTTCGTAACTACTCAGCCAGGGGAAACGAAACTGGTCAAATATGGTTTCCCGTCAAGCGCTAACCGTAAAGAATCCAGATCATTGAGCTGATTTTTTCTCGTCGTTGAAAGATAACCTCTGATTGTACAGAATATATCCCCGCCTTGTTGGGTGCGAAAACATCCCAAATTTTTCTGTTTGTGCTTCATCATTCGGATATCTCGTTCAGCCAGGTTATTATCAAAAAGTATTCGAAAATCAACCATAAATGCCAACACAAAGTCTTTATACGTATTGAGTGTTTCCAACAAGTTCCTCGCAGGGGTTTGCTTAACCCTCCCTCGCTTCTTTGGGATACTTTTATCAGGTTTCCGAAGCGGGTTAGCTTTAAATCCTTCTCTGACCAACCGGTCAAACTCCTTTTCAAAATCTGACAACTGCTTTTCAGTCAATTCTGTTTCCTTATTCTTCTTAGACTGATCCACTGTCGATTTTATCTTCAGAAGCAGTTCGATCAGAGGGTGTTGAAAATCAATGTGAAACGATAATATTCTGAGTAGGGGCTCAGCATGCTGAGCCCCTACTACGCGTTATATAAAAATATTTTATCAATATAGAAAAAATGTAAGGGATAAAGATGAAACTCTTCTTTGATTTTCTATTAATAAACACCCTCTCGATCATCAGCTTGACTCATTCTTTGGAATAACGTTCTTCCAGAAAAATCAACCTTCGAAGATGATGAACATTGCATAATCCGAGGAAAACCGTCCACCTATTCTGGAGCATGCCGTCCACTTTTTGATGCAGTAATGGAATCGATGGGCAAACGTCAAACAAGATTGCTCAGACCTAAAGTATCGTGTCTTGCTCACCCCACATACTATCTAGAAGTTCTCCAGGTGGAAGAACGGGTACGGATTAATAGGTATCCGCACCAAATGAGGCAAGGGGTACTTCTGTTCTACAGATTGAGCAATACGATAAATCCGGCTGGTGGAAGTACTTCAATCCCCC
>JAXHUT010000326.1:2401-8751 GCA_034189405.1 Chloroflexota bacterium | reverse complement strand
CCTGAACACCTTGCCAATCCCACCCGTGACGCCACAGCCCTCACCATTGCCCGGGTAAACCTTGATACACTCAACGACCCCGGTCTTCTCTTGCCTTCCTATGAGATTGTCTACCGCCAGCAGTGGGTGGGGATCAAGCACACCGACATCTACGGTCAAATCCTTTCCTTGGCAGCGACCTGGTCTGTTAAATTCATTGTATGTGACGCTACCGGAGTTGGCGCCGGCCTGACAGCCTTCCTTGCACGCTCTTTAGGCTCCAAAGTGATCCCCTTCACCTTCAACAGCCGCACCAAATCCGATCTCGGCTGGTCCTTCCTTTCTTTAATTGATACTGGAAGATTAAAGACTTATGCCTTCCCCGATAAGCTTTCACCTAAAACCAATCAGCTACCAGCTACCCTCCACCAGCTACAAGCCAATTTCTTCCAGCAGCTCCAATACTGCCAATACGAGATCCTCCCCGGCCCCGACAAAAAAATCAAATGGTCCGTCCCTGACGGAACCCGCGACCCCGCCACCGGCGACCTCATCCACGACGACCTGATCATCTCAGCAGCCCTCCTCTCCATCCTTGATCAGCAGTCCTGGTCAATAACCGGTCCGGCAGCAGTCGTCAAAGCCTCCGACCCCCTGGACGATATGAAAGGCTTTTAAGATGTCATTGCGAGGCACGAAGCAATCTTTCTTTTTTCATCCATCTTTCTTCGCGTTCTCGTCGTCCCCTTGCGGGATTGTGTCCTTCAAATCCTTTGTGTCCTCATCGTCCCCTTGTGGGATCGTGTACTCATCGTCCCCTTGCGGGATCGTGGTTCAATCACTGCGAGGCACGAAGCAATCTTTCTTTTTTCATCCATCTTTCTTTGTGTCCTTCGTGTACTTTGTGGTTCAATCACTGCGAGGCACGAAGCAATCTTTCTTTTTTCATCCATCTTTCTTCTTGTCCTTCGTGTTCTTTGTGGTAAACCATCCTTTCCTATCAGCTATCCGCTATCAACTATCATCTTTAATCTAAGGAAATACTATGCCCAACTCTAACCTCGCCTTCGGCATTGACCTATCTCGCTATAACACTTCAGCTGACGGTAAGAAAAAAGTAGACTTCGACATCATCGCTGCCCATGATCCAGAAGTTACTTTCATCGCTATGCGCTCCGGCATCAGCTGGGGTTACGCTGATCCCTGGTTCACATACTACATGGCTGAAGCCCAGCGCATCAATCGCGTTCGCATGGCTTATCACGTCCTTTATCCTGGTGAAAATCCCACTTCCCAAATGGATAACTTTTTCCGCATCCTGGGTGATGTCGACTTTTCCCAGGTCCCCCTGGTGCTTGATCTCGAGCTTGACCATAACCAATCTAAACGGCGCATTACAGATACCACCACAGACTGTGTCAACATCATCATCAAACGCACAGGCCGCAAGCCCATCATCTATTCTCGCGCCAGCTGGATCAATCAATTTGTTTTTGTTTCCGATCTTCCCCCCGTTTACTGGTGGCTTGCGCAATACAGGTGGCCCCTGCCTTATCCCCTCTACACGCCAGAACATCCTTCACCGCCCGCCATGCCTGCAGGGGTCACCAGCTGGAAAATCCATCAGTCTGCCAGCAGAGGCGCCAGCATCGGCGCCAAAGCCATGCACTTCATGGACTATAACCGCTGGAACGGCACCAAAGACGAACTTCTCAAATTTATAGGTGAGGATCCCAAACAACCAATCACCTGTCCAGTAGACAATAATCCTTGTCCTCGATTATTTGCATAGATCGGAAAATTCTATGTTCTTTCCTATCAGCTTCTACCTTTCAGCTCAAGGAGCAAAGCGACGAAGTCCCCGAAGCGCAGCGGAGGGGATCAGCTACAAACTACGAGCTACCAACTACAAGCTACGAAGTCCCTGAACGAAGTGAATGGGATCACCTATCAGCTATGAGCTATGAGCTAAACCATGCCTAATCCTTTGAATAAATTACTAACTAATGTATTTTCCCCAATCATCGAAAAGACAATTCGTGACCAATTAACGATCTCCGAAACCGAAAACACATTTTTCGTCGGCACCCGCCGATATGACGAAACCGAGCGCGACCGCCTTGACTACGATCGTACCGATATCCTTGAGCAATGCCTTGAAGCCTGGCGCGAGAGTCCCCTCGCACGCCGAATCGTCGAACTCACCAGCCAGTATGCCATCGGTGGGGGATTCGATATCAAATGCAAGCACGAAAAAACCAAAACCTTCATCGACCACTTCTGGACGCATCGTCTCAATCGCATGGATTCGCGCATCGTCGAACTTTGTGACGAGCTCACCCGCACCGGGAATCTCTTTTTGCTCATAAGCACCGACGCCTCCGGTATGTCTTTCATCCGTGCAATCCCCGCCACAAACATTGACCAGATTGTCCATGCCGACAACGACATTGAACAGCCTACTTTGTTCATCACCAAAGCCGATGAAGATCTGAAATCCATGTCATATCCTGCTTATAACGAACTCACAGACACCCAGAATGAAAATGGCTCATTCCAGCCCGTAGTCCTTCACTACGCCATCAACCGGCCGGCCGGAGCCCAGTGGGGAGAATCCGATCTTGCCCCGCTGTTGCCCTGGCTGCGCCGTTATTCCGCCTGGCTTGAGGATCGTGTCCGCCTGAATCGTTTCAGAAACGCTTTTGTCTATGTTGTGTCAGGATCCTTCACCAGCGAAGCATCCAGGAAAGCCCGTCAATTAGAACTTGCTGCCAATCCACCCAGCCCCGGATCTATCCTGGTATGTGACGAATCTGAAACATGGTCCGTAATATCCCCCAAGCTTGAAGCCCTTGACGCCATGCAAGATGGCTTAGCCCTCAAAAAACTGATTGCCTCAGGCGTTGGTATCCCCATGCACTTTCTCGCCGAACCAGAGGGTTCTAATCGTGCCACAGCGGAAAGTGCAGGTGGTCCAACATTCAAGCGTTTCGAACAACGCCAACGTTATTTTATGTGGCTCATATCCGACTTTCTCAAAGTTGTGATCGCACGCCGTTCCCTTGTTGATCACTCCGTAGACCCCGATACAGAACTTAAAATTACCGGCTCCGACATCTCCGCCCGTGACAATGTTGCACATTCTATAGCATCAGTAAACATTCTCAACACCCTCGAACGATTGAAAGATATGGGTTTGATTTCTGATCGTGAACTTCTCAGAGCAGTTTATCGTTTTGCCGGCGAACCCGTGGACATCGACGAGATATTGTCTGGTGGTTCCGGTATCGACATCCGTGAATCGACCAATCCCATCCAACCGGTCACCAAGGATCCCGTCAATACCGAAACCGGCAATCCAAAGAAGAGTGTTTTGCCATAGGCTGAAGCGGCCACAAGTCGCATCAGCCGTATGCCCGCTTCATGGGAAGCGGGCGGAAGATATATGTACTTTCAGCTAAGGATAAACTATGTCCGAATCACAATCTGAATCCATCACCGAACATCAAGTCCGCTTAACAGCCACGGGCCAACCTGACACCACCGGCAAATTCGAAATCCTTTGCATCACAGCCGGTGAGGGTAATGGTTGGGAATTCACCGAAGAAGTCCTCAAATCCTCCCTTCAATTATGGGACGGCGTTCACTGTTTTATCGACCACGCCTGGACGTCCCGATCCGTACGTGATCTTGCCGGTCAAATCATCAATCCCCAATGGGATCAGCAGTCCAAAGGCATCAAAGCCACCCTCAAATCCTTCGGTCCGGGTGGTGACCTGCTTACCGCTTTTGCAAATGAGGTGCTCGAAGAGGAACACCCACCCAGGGTGGGTTTCTCCGCCGACATCCTCTTCAAATCCAGTGCCAGAAAAGTCAAAGAGATCCTGCGCGTTATTTCCCTGGATCTCGTCTACGATCCAGCCCGTGGGGGAGCGTTCCTGCGAGCACTAAACCAATCCATACCTAATCCACCTCTTTATGGTGGATTAGGTTGGCTACAATCCCCAACTATTCCCCTTGCGAAGCACGCTACGAGCGTTTGCAGAGGGTTAGGGGAGTCACTATCACAAGGAGTTATTCCAATGCCAGAAGAAAAAACAATCACCCAAGAAACATCAGCACCACCTGTACAGGAAGCAAAAATGTCCCAACCCAAAGAAACCGATCCCGTCATCCAGAAGCTTCAAAAGGATCAGGAAGCCATGCGCCAGCTTTTAGGTGAGCATGAACGCCAGACCAAGCTTGATCAAGCCCTTGAAGAAGCCCGTCATACCCGGGTCCAGATGTGTGGCTATCTGCTGGAATCCGGCCTGTCTGCTTCCAAATTACCCAAACCCATTCAGGATAGAATCCGCTTGCAGTTCAAGGATAAAATCTTTGAACCCGCCGAATTGCAGCAAGTCATTGAAGACTCCCGTGATTTGCTCTCCGAGCTTTCGGCCGCACAGGAAGTCCGTGGCCCCGGACGTATATCATCCATGTTTGATGAACATGACAAACTACAAGCAGCCGTGGACGACCTCTTTGAGGCACCTCGCGATGAGAGCCTCAAAAGCATCCGGGTACCCCGCTTGTCCGGTGTTCGTGAGCTTTACCTCATGCTTACAGGCGACCACGAGCTACACGGCGGTTATTACCCCGACCGAATGCAGCTTGCCACCACAGCGGATTTCACAGGCCTTGTCAAAAACGCCCTCAACAAGATTGTCACCAACACCTGGGACCTCTTGGGTCGAGCCGGTTATGACTGGTGGAATCACGTTTCAGTCACCGAGCACTTCAGCAGTCTCCAGGATATCACCGGCACCCTGATCGGCACCGTTGGCGACCTGCCAACCGTGGCAGAGGGCGCCGAATATACCGAGCTTGTCATTGGCGACAGCCCTGAAACTGCCAGCTTCACCAAGTACGGCGGTTACATCCCCCTTACCCTCGAGTTAATCGACCGTGACGAAACTCGCAAGCTCAAAGCCTACGCCCGTGAGCTTGGCTCCGCCGGCTTGCGTAAAATCTCAAGCCTCGTCGCTGCCATTTTCACAGCCAATGCGGGTGTTGGACCCACCATGGCCGATACCGGAGCTCTCTTCAACGCCACAGCTGTGGCAACCGCTGGCGGCCACGCCAACTTGCTCACGACAGCCCTTGATATTACAGCATGGGAAGCCGCCTGTCAGGCAGTCTATAACCAGCCCATGCTGATCAAAAATTCAGCAGGTCTTTATGGCACCGGTCCTAAAATGGCAGTCAACCCCAAATTCTGTCTCGTCCCTCGTGCGCTTCAATACACCGCATGGCAGATGTTGCAGGGTGAATATGTCCGTGAGGCAACCTATACCTACGACAACATCCTCAAAGGTTCCGCTGTTCCTGTAACTGTCCCCGAATGGACGGACGCCACAGATTGGGCAGCCGTGTGTGACCCCGTCATCGCGCCGTCTATCTACGTAGGCGAGCGCTTTGGAATCATGCCCGAGATATATGTTGCAGGTGACGAACTCTCCCCGGCTGTCTTCATGAACGACGAACATCGGCTCAAAGTCCGCCACTTCTTAGCTGTTTGGGTTAATGACTTTAGGCCCCTTCATAAGTCCAATGTTGCCTAGTTTGTCATTGCGAGCAAAGCGAAGCAATCTCTATCTCTTTGCTCGCACTACCATTCAGGGCTATCCCGCCATCGTGTTCGCCGAAGCCACCCCGACGGTGTCTTCGGCGCTCAGGCGGGCTACCCCTTCGCTTGCACTCTACGCCCTCGCCTAGATGGCTTTGCTTGCACTCTTCGAGCGGGCTTCCACTCTACGCCTTCGCCGAGATGGCTTTGCTTGCACTCTTCGAGCAGGCTTCTACTCTTCGAACTGGCTACCCCTCCCTATCCCCTATCCCCTATTCCCTATCCCCTAATCCCTGAAAGGATCTTTCCATGGGCTACGTATCCCTAAAAAACGTAAAACAATTTATTTCACCTGCACAAGTAACAAAATCTGGCGGCACCTGGGCCGATACCGTTTTCGCCGATGTTATCGCTCACACACGCGAAGCAGAGGCTGGTGGCTTCTATCTTGCCTTTCCAATGCACCTACCAGGTTCTGCCGGTTTTGGCGTCGGCGCCAGGCTCAAATCTATTGATGTTTGGTACAAAATTGCTATTGCTGCCATGGCAGATATGGAAGATGTATCTGTCAAAATCCTTGAATTACCTGCAACCGGCGTCAATATCGAGGGTGATGAATACGATGACATTACCTTAGATCCAGATCACGACACCGCATCTAAAAGAAAAACCTTAGCTAGCCATAAAATGACGGTCACATTCCCTCTAAAACCTTTTCTCAAACCTGACGAAGCCCTTTTTCTCGTCATGTCCTGTGAAGGTG
>JAXHUT010000326.1:0-2301 GCA_034189405.1 Chloroflexota bacterium | reverse complement strand
GATCACGACACCGCATCTAAAAGAAAAACCTTAGCTAGCCATAAAATGACGGTCACATTCCCTCTAAAACCTTTTCTCAAACCTGACGAAGCCCTTTTTCTCGTCATGTCCTGTGAAGGTGGTGCTACTTCCGCTTTCTCCCTTTATGGCGCACAAGCTAACTATGAATTGAGACTCTAATTGTCATTGCGAGCAAAGCGAAGCAATCTCACAATCTCGCAGAAAGGAACATCATGTCCCCAAAACTAAAACTTCTTCTTGGCTCCCGTAAATTCTGGGCCGCCCTAATCGGGCTTGTCTTGCTCATCATCAAAGCCTTCAGGCCAGATTTCCCCCTGGCTGAAGAAGAACTAACAAATATCGTCTATCTCCTTGTCGCCTACATCCTGGGAACCGGCATTGAAGACGGTCTGTCCCGATCCCAGAAAATCGATTAATTTTATTTCCTCCTTTTGGTCGGGGGGTGTTTGGCAGCCCTTCCTTGCTCAAAGAGCACTCTTCGAGCGCACCCCCCAGAAAGAGTTTACAAAATGTCACAAAATATCAATTTCAAAGCCATTGCTGAAAAACTTGTCAACGGCAAACCACTCGCCTTTAAAAACTATCCAGACGGGTCCCTGGTTGTTATCGCACCCACGGGTCAAAAATTCAAATTCACACCCGAGCAAGTCCAAGAAGCTCAAGAACAACTAAAACCTAAACCAAAACCAAAATCAAAACCAAAATCAACCACCAAAAAGAAAACCGCTTCTAAGCCCACTGCGAAGCGTCCAGAAGGGTCTGCGAAGCGTCCAGAAGGGACTGCGAAGCGTCCAGAAGGGACCAAAAGCACCAAGGCGAAGAAAACCTAAAACAGGTCATTATGTACCACTTACTCCAATACAGCCGCCAGAGGCGGCCTAGTGCTCGTAGAGTACTCTTTGAGTGAAATCTAAAATCTATTCTGAGGTGATTTGTCATGGCTTTAACCCTCGCATCCGCAAAAACCACACTTCAAACCCATTTACAAGACTTAACCAGTCTTATATTTTCAGATTCAACTTTAGAAGAAGCCATCCGCTCTTCGCTTCGTTCCCTAAATCGAATCAGTGATCCACCTTTCACTATTGCCGGTTTGGATGGCGCAGTCTCCACCTCTATCACCAGCGAAGAAGAGCCACTCATCATTGATGGTGGTGTCGCATACGCCCTTAATTTCCGTGCCGTGGGTCTCTATGGCGATCCTTCCCCTGATGAAGACCTTCCTAAAGAATTTTCAGACTACGCCCAAGCCCGTATGAGCGCTTTTCTAGCCCTGCTAACGCAGGTCGAGCTTGGCACGCCAGTTTCTCTAGACGATCATGCTCACGAGCTTGCAGTCATTGCAGCCAAACACGCTAACGATTTAATCATCCAATCTGCTGAACACGCCCAGCAAGATTCCATTCAGGCAAGTGAACACGCTCATGAAGAATCTATCCAGACAAGTGATCAAGCCCATGATTTATCGGTTATCGCAGCCGAACATGATAATGATGTAATCATCCAATCTGCTGAACATATCCATGAAGAATCTATCCAGGCAAGTGAACACACTCATGATCTGGATGTTATCGATTCTAAACATGATAAGGATGTAATCATCCAATCTGCTGAACATACCCATGAAGATTCCATTCAGGCAAGTGATCAAGCCCATGATCTGGATGTCATCGCTGCCGAACATACTAATAAAAAAGAAATCATTCAGGATGAAATCGATCGTGAAGATGCAAAGGAAGCCGCCGAACAAGCTCGCCTAGAAGAACTTCAACAATCCGCTGATCATCCTTATTCCGAATGGGAATGGGAAGAAGGGGATGGTTTTTAATGTATCAAATTGCCATTGGTGAAATGGGTTACTTCACCGTTATTGATGGGCTCTCCATTTCACCACCTTTTAAAAATACTGTTTGTTTTTTTGAGCAGTCCGTTGAAGATACGGTCACTGATAAAATCGAAATATTTTTGAAAGGCACACCAGCTCAAATTTCAACAGCTATCACCACCATTGAAACGGTTATCACCCGTTCTCAACTTAATGATCAATCTCTCTACGCCCAACCGCAATATCTCCGTTTTCAACTTGAAGCGGGGGGTTCCTATTTCTATGCTCAAATTTTAGATCCACATTTAACATCTAATATTTCAGGTTATAAAACCCACTACACCGGTTCTCTGATCCTGGTCCTCCATTACACCCGCCCCAATTATTTTGTAGGGGGGCAGGTCGAAGTCCCCCTTTCCGGTCGCTTTGGTGAAGATGCCCTGGGTGGGGTTACC
>JAXHUT010000325.1:0-9109 GCA_034189405.1 Chloroflexota bacterium | reverse complement strand
GCAGCCATGCAGGAACCAATCCCAGCGCCATCGATGATCACCCCTCGCCAGGCTTTGCCTTCTGCCACGAGTTGGGCAACAGAAAAGGCAATATCGGGGTAATCCACCGACTCTTTGGTGTTCGTGCCGACGTCAATGACTTCATATCCATTTTCAATTAAATACTTTTTGAGGGTTTCCTTCAAGTCCAAGCCGCCATGATCCGTTCCGATAGCCACTACCCGGGTTTTCTTTACACCATTGGGCATCTCGGGTTCTTGGGTGGGTGATGTTATGGTACTAGTTTGGGGTTGATTTTCCATTGTTTTGCCAACAATACGCTGGACGATGTCGTGAATTTCTTCATTTGAAATGGGGGTGGTCATTCAAAGGGCTCCAATCGTATTGTTAGCGGGAAGGGTTGTAACAATAAAAAAATTTACTGATATTTCTTTGTGTGTGAAAAGGGATTATATCACACTCGTCAATTATAAAAATATTTAATCCTTAGCCATATTTTACATTAACCTTATTAAACCATGTAAATCATGAAAATCCAAATCTAAGGGGGAGCAAAATTATCATCAGCATCAACCCGTTGCGATTCTAAATAAATATAACAAGCTAAGGGATACTGTATAATATTTCCATATTAGGGTAGACAAAACTTAAATGTTACGAAATGACTTCCAATACGTTTTAATTAATAGAGAAAATAATATGGAGCATCCAGGGATTGATACCAACCCAACAGGAAAATGGAATGAGGAAGAACTGATCAAGCAGGCTCAAGATGATCTTTCAAAATTCGATCTGATATTTGAGCATTATTTTGATCGGGTATTTGCTTTTGTATTTTCCCGGACCAATAATCGGCAGATAGCGGAAGACCTAACCAGCCAAATTTTCCTCAAAATTCTTCAGGCACTCCCCCGCTATAAGAACAGAGGAACTTTCGCTGCCTGGGTTTTTAAGATCGCCAGAAATACGGTCATCGATTATTATCGCTCACCGTTTCACAAGGCCACAATCAGCCTGAATGAATTTGATGCCTTTGAATTTCATCAGCAGGGTCGTTCTCATGAGATTAGCACGAATAGTGACAGGCTCATTGATCTAGAAAGGGGGTTAAAACAACTATCTACGAAGGATCAAGAGTTATTATCCCTTCGATTTGCGGCTAGTCTTTCATACAAAGAAATTGGTGAAATTAAAGGAAAAAACCCAGGCGCTATCAAAATGGCGATCCATCGGATTTTTCGAAAGCTCAAAGAAAGGATGGAGAGGACAAATGACAGAAACTAGAAAAACGTTCACCAATAATGATAAACAGGCTTTAGAAGAGCTGATAAAAACTTATTATTCAACCTACAGCGCCGAACCTGCCTATAAGTTGACTCTGATTAATCAGCTACATTCTGAAATAACAGCTGTGTCTGCGAAAAAGAATCGGGAATCTACTTTCATGAGGATGTTCTCCAACCCCGTCATGAAATGGGTGGCTGGTGTTTTGGTCTTTGTGGTGCTTTCCCTTTCAATATTAGCTATAAATCCTGTTCGAGAAGCTATTGGAAAAGCCCTCGATATCGGTTACCTCGAAGGTATTGGTTTTGTAAGAATAAGCGAAACAAAAGTCTTAAATGGCACCATTAATTCGGATCGGATATCTCAAGCTATTGGCATAGATCAAGTTGTCATAAATCCGAGTGGAACCACGATCTTGTTTCATTCAACTGGTGAACGACTCATGTTTACCGCCACAAAAGGTGATCCAATTTCATATATTGAAGTAGATAACATTAATTATCCTGTTAAAGCCTGGTCGTGGGATGAGGATAATCAGAAAGGGGTCCTTGACTTTTCAACAACCACACTAACTATGCCCTCAACTTTTATACTTCATATTGCTCCGGATTGGTCCATACCGATCCAGGTAATTCCGATGAGCGAAAGTGATACCGTACAAGTCGTGACAATATATCCGGATTTGTGTCAAACACAGTCAGGGATTGAATTATGCCTCCAGGCTTTTATAGCCGACACCACTGGATATCACCTGCTGCTCAATGCTTCGTCCTTAAACCCCGATTTCTACCTGGAAACGCTAACTGTCATCAACCCTCTGACAGGAGAAGGCGCTGTATTGATGGATTCCTCGGGTAATTTACTTTATGAAAATAACACATCCACCCCGAGCTTCCCAATACCTCATGAGACGCCTTATGACAACATGGACTCCTTAAACGAAGTCAGCACCTCCCTTAGTTTTTCGCCCCCACCACAAGAGGAGGAGAGATTAACGTTACTCGTTTCTGGTTTGACAGTTAAAACACCGGTCAATAAAACTATCTCTTGTGATGTGGGCGATGATTTAGTTGTTGGAAGGACATTCCCGTGTGAAACATCTATCACAATAGGTGCCAACGAGCTTTCTTTTCATTCCGGTGAGATCTTACAAGCCCAAAATAGGATCCGCCTTCTATTGGTAAGTGATCCGATTCCAGCCAGCCATGAAATGACACTAACAGGCGTAGATTTTGAATATCTCAATGGCGCTTTGCCCTTAATGGGGTCCAGTTTTAATGTGCAAACCCGACAACTCAGTCTCTGGCTGGAACAGGATAGCGCCAATATAGATCGGTCGTTCGATATTCGAATCACCTATGGGTATTTGACAATTGAAGAACCATTTCAGTTTACCTGGGCCATTCAGCCTTGAAATTTCTACAATCCAGGTAAGCTGGTTGTTCACTCCCCCGGAAAGCTGCCATGATCTACACGGCAGCAGCGTCGGGCGCATCCCCTTTGCAGATAAATTAGGGTACAGCTGTTTAGTAGTCCCTGGAAGTTATCCCTCACATTGAAAACCAGTCACTCAATGACAGGTTCATGTGGGCGAAGTCCCTAACCGGATGGATTAGATCTGGTGGATGAGGGCTATCTGGGTGGGTGCCAATATTTTCCTGCCATGACCAAACAGGGACAGCCGATTGGGACGTTAGCCCTTGACTTGGCGCGAATAAGTCATAAATCAATTTCAGGCGATGAAATTCGCCGCTGCAGGGAAGGCATTCCGTAAAACACTGAAGCGTTTTGACAAAGCCCTCTTACAAAGGTAAAATTTTTACTGGATGATGACGCGCCCAACCGGGCGTTTTTTCACGAGATGGGAACTGGCAAAATGAGAACAATAACCTGGAATGATGATGCAAATACGGTCGAAATGATCGATCAGCGTCTGCTACCTCAAGAATTCAAGGTAAATGCTTACAGCCGATATCAAGATGTAACAGAGGCTATTCGTAGGATGGTCATCCGGGGTGCACCAGCAATTGGCGCTGCCGCAGCTTTCGGGGTTGCCCTGGCTGCTTACCAGTCAAAAGAATCATCCAGGGATGGGTTGGTGCAGGAATTAGAAAAAGCTGGTGAGGCTCTTAAAAAAGCCAGGCCTACTGCCGTTAATCTTTCTTGGGCTGTAGGTCGCATATTAAAGGAAGCTGATGCCTTTGAAGGTTCTGCTGACGATTTACGAGAGCGTCTCTTAGCTTCAGCTAAAGCAATCGCTGATGAAGATGTAGAAATCAATAAACGCCTATCCGAATTCGGTGCAGCTTTGATTGAGGATGGCGATCACATCGTTCATCACTGCAACACCGGTGCCCTGGCAACGGTTGATTGGGGGACGGCGTTGGGTGTGATCCGCATGGCACATCAACAGGGTAAGAAGATTCATATCTTTGTGGATGAAACCCGCCCGCGCTTACAAGGCGCTCGATTGACAGCCTGGGAGTTGGAACAATATGGTATTCCCTATGACATCATTACAGACGGCTCTTCGGGATACTTGATGCGAAAAGGACTGGTTCAAAAGGTGATATTTGGTGCTGACAGAGTTGCAGCCAATGGGGATGTCGCTAACAAAATTGGCACTTATATGCTTGCTCTGGCAGCCTATGACAACGGCATCCCGGCTTATTCTGCTTTCCCGATTTCAACCGTTGATTTCGAGCTTGAACGTGGTGACCTGATCCCCATTGAAGAACGTCAAGCAGCTGAAGTGCTGCAAGTCCAATTGATGGGTCAGCGTGTTACACCAGAAAACGCCTCGGCACGAAATTTTGCATTCGATGTCACGCCTGCTCGTTTGATCTCTGCCTGGATCACCGAAAAAGGTGTGATTAACCCACCGTTTAAAAAGAATTTAAAAGATGCAATGGCAAAATAAGGAACAAAGATGAGTATTGTTTTGACGGGCTCAATCGCCTTTGATTATTTGATGTCTTTTCCTGGGTATTTTAAAGATCATATCCTTCCAGAACATTTAGAATCGATCAGTTTATCTTTCCTAGTCGATGAAATGGTTCGCCGACCAGGTGGTGTCGCTGCCAATATCGCTTACAACCTGGGATTATTGTGTGAGAAACCCCGTTTGGTGGCAACAGCTGGGGTAGATTTTTTTGAGTATCGACAAGTTTTAGAAAAAGCAGGTGTGGATACCTCAGGTGTAAAAATTATTGAAAATAAATTTACAGCTTCTTTCTTTGTAAATACGGACCGCGCCAATGCTCAAATTGCCAGTTTTTATGCGGGTGCGATGGCGGATGCATCTCAAATCTCGATGGAGGAATTAGGATTGACGGTTGAGGATCTGGTGGTGATTTCTCCCAATGCGCCGGATGCAATGATCAAGTATGCTTTAGAATGCCAGGAATTAGGTATTCCGTATATTTTTGACCCCAGTCAGCAAATCGTCCGTCTTGATCAGGAGGATATTCGAGGAGGCGTCAAAGGTGCGCATGCTTTATTTGCGAACAAATATGAGTTTGAATTGATCCAAAAACACGGCAAGATCAGCGTAGAAGAAATCCTGGGGTCACTTGCATTTGCTGTTATAACCCTGGGTAAAGAAGGCGCACGTGTTTATAAAAACGGTGCACTTTTGGGCGGGGTACCTGCCTTCCCGCCTAATCATGTTGCTGATCCGACCGGTGTTGGTGATGCATTCAGAGCAGGTTTTTTGAAAGGTTATCTGAATGGTTTTGATCTGTTGTTATGTGCAAAAATTGGCAGCCTGGCCGCGACTTATTGCCTGGAGGAAATGGGCACCCAGACTCAACATTACACGATAAATGACTTTGTCACCCGATTCCGAACGGTGTATGACGATGAAGGTGTATTGGATAGTTTTTTAAAAGAATAATATCGTAATCATCGCGCAGACGGACTCAGCGCATTTATAAACTATTGGAGGAATGAATGGATAAATATGATGTTAAGAATTTAGATTTGGCGGAAGGTGGACGCCGTCGGATTGATTGGGCAGAACGTGAAATGCCCGTGTTGCGAGAAATTATGGCGCGCTTTGAACGCGAAAAGCCCTTTGAAGGCATTCGCATGTCGGCATGTCTGCATGTGACCACTGAAACGGCAAATTTAATGCGTACCCTGCAAGCCGGCGGCGCTGATGTGGTTTTAACAGCGTCAAACCCCCTCTCAACGCAAGATGATGTCGCAGCTTGCCTGGTATCTCATTATGAGATCCCGGTATTTGCTATCAAAGGTGAGGATAATGTAACCTATTACAAGCACATTGCTGCCGCATTGGATCACAAACCGCATCTGACGATGGATGATGGGGCAGACTTGGTGAGCACGCTCCATAAAGAACGTCAGGGTCAATTAGATGATGTGATTGGCGGTACAGAAGAAACAACCACTGGTGTGATACGTTTGCGAGCGATGGCTGCGGACGGTGCTTTGAAATTCCCGGTGGTTGCAGTTAATGATGCCATGACCAAGCATTTTTTTGACAATCGCTACGGCACGGGGCAGTCGACCATTGACGGCATCATCCGAGCGACAAATATCTTGCTGGCTGGTAAAAATTTTGTGGTGGGGGGTTATGGTTGGTGCGCTCGAGGTTTGACGATGCGTGCTCGCGGTATGGGCGCCAATGTGATCGTGACGGAAATCGACCCGATGAAAGCACTGGAAGCAGTCATGGATGGCTTCCGTGTGATGCCAATGATGGAAGCTGCACCTATTGGGGATATTTTTGTGACCTTGACGGGTGATATCAATGTCGTTGATAAACACCATTTTGAGGCAATGAAGGACGGCGCAATTGTTGCCAATTCCGGACACTTCAATGTTGAGTTAAATATTCCTGCATTGGAAGAGATGGCTGTCGGAAAACGCCTGGTTCGGCCCTTTGTAGAGGCTTATGACCTTCCGGATGGTCGAGTTATCCATATTTTAGGTGAGGGTCGTTTGATCAACCTGGCTGCTGCGGAAGGTCATCCTGCCAGCGTGATGGATATGTCCTTTGCCAACCAGGCTTTGAGTGCTGAATACATGGTTAAGAACGCCGACAAGCTGGAAAAGAAAGTTTACGGTGTTCCTGAGGATATTGACCGTGAGATCGCCCGACTCAAACTGGAGACGATGAATATCAGTATTGATAGGTTGACGGAGGAACAGATCAAGTATTTGAATTCCTGGCAGGAAGGGACGTAAATAAAGCACGATTAGGCAACGTTAATTCAAACCATTTTGAGGTTGCCTTAACAAGCAGCCTCGTTTGATATCATGAACAAAATTTAGTAGGGGCTCAGCACGTAGCGTCGAGGAATCGAAGACGAGCTGAGCCCCTACTGAGTACTAACCTTTACGTAAATCTATTCTTCCTCTAGATCTTCGTCGTAATCTTCGTCATCCTTGTCATCATTGTTGTCAGACCATGGAGATGCAGGGCCTTTGACCATGGCTTGTTCCATGACCGCCTTTTCGATCTCTTCTAGGAGTTCTTCATTTTCACGTAAGAACTCTTTGGTGTTTTCTCGTCCCTGACCAAGTCGGATATCGCCATAGGAATACCAGGAACCGCGTTTGTCGATGATATCCATTTCTGCACCCAGGTCAACCAGGTCACCCACCTTGGAGATACCTTCGTTGTACATGATATCAAACTCAGCTGTTCGGAAGGGGGCTGCAACTTTGTTCTTGACCACACGTACACGTACTCGGTTGCCGGTGATCTCTGAGCCTACTTTGATCGACTGGATACGGCGGACATCCAACCGGACAGAGGCATAAAACTTGAGGGCATTGCCGCCGGAGGTCGTTTCAGGGTTGCCAAACATCACGCCGATCTTGTGGCGCAGTTGGTTGGTGAAAACAACAGCGGTCCGGGTCTGGTTGATGGCACCTGAGAGCTTACGCATTGCCTGTGACATCAGACGTGCCTGGGTGCCCATTGTCGGGTCACCCATGTCCCCTTCAATTTCTGAGCGAGGGACGAGGGCTGCTACTGAGTCGATCACCACAACATCAACAGCACCTGAGCGAACCAGGGTTTCAGTGATTTCTAGGGCTTGTTCACCCATGTCAGGCTGTGATATCAGCAAGTCATCCACGTTGACACCGCATTTGGCAGCATAAACCGGGTCCAGGGCATGTTCCATATCGATGAAAGCTGCTGTTCCGCCCTTTTTCTGACATTCAGCAACAATATGCTGGCAAATGGTTGTTTTTCCTGAGGCTTCAGGGCCGTAAATTTCAGTGATTCTTGCTTTGGGGATTCCGCCCACACCCAGGGCAATGTCGAGGGACAGAGAACCTGTGGAAATAACATCAACAGCAAGATGCTTCGCTTGCCCCAACCTCATAATTGATCCTTCACCATAACGTTTAACGATATCCTTCAAAGCTTTATCCAGTACAGTCTTTTTTGCGTCATCCATATCGTCATCCTTTTTGTGTCCTCTTTTATCGGGGGACTGATATTCTGATCTCAATTAATTATAAACGAATACTATTTTCTCTACGGATCAATTTTAGCACAAATGTTCAGTGTGTCAAGTCTATTCGATGCCAGTCTATTCGACGCCTGATTTAAATAGAAGAAACGGATCAAACAATTGAAAATACCCGCTCATTCGCCACAGGCAATAATTTGCCCGTTGTTGTTCGGTATAGACTGTTTCATAAAAAGCCATATCTCCAAGGTCAGCATTCGAAGGGCCAAGCCTTGTTTCCAGGTGCAGGTGGGGATTGCTGGATCGGCCTGAATTGCCTACGGTACCAAGGGCAGCGCCGCATTCTATAGAATCGCCAACTCGAAATGTGGATGGCGCTTCCAGGTGGGCATACAAGTGATACACCGATAAATCTCCCGTGAATACCGGGGGTGTGATTTCGGGGCATTCTCCCTGGTAAAGAACGTCCTCAGGCACAGGTTGATAGATAGCTGCGAGGTTTTCTTGTAAGGTTTCAGGCAGTTCCGAGAGGGGTGTTTCAATAATAATCGTGTTCCCGTAAGGTATTTCATCCGGCAGGGTTAATGTGGTTATCCCGGAAAGGATTGCATAAACCTCAATACCCTGTATCGATTCTCGCGTGCCACGCTGATAATACGAAAAATCAATGCCGTGGTGCCCGTCGTCGTGTCCAAAGGGCGGGATGACAAGGGGGTTGACCAGGATTGAGGGCAGGGTTTCAAGTGTTTCTTCTTCTAATGGGCAGCATACCTGGAAGGCGCGCATCGTGCTTGTGGGCATTATCATTGTTTGTGAGGGCTGTTGTGATGTCGGGGACATGGTTTGTGTTGGTAATGAGGCTGTTGTTGGTGCCACCGTGTCCGCAGCTGGCAAAGTAGTGCTCGTCACCATTTGAGGTTGACAAGCACTGAGAAAAACGGTCATTACCAACAAATAGCGCCACTTCATCAAGCTTGGATCCGGCGGCATTCCATATAGAAACGCTTTTCTTTGGCTTCACCCATGGAGAAAGTTTTACGAGGCAAGGCACCATCCAGGATGACCGTCTTGAACAACTCGGATTTATCCATACCTGGGACGTAGAAACCCGCATTGCCAATTTGCGTTCCTTTTTCAAAGAGTACTTTTGTACCATGGACATAATCGATATCCCCCGCGCCGTTGTCATCGAGGAAGGAATCTAAAAATTTCTGCAAAGTGCCGACGGGAAGATTGTCTTCAGGGTGATGAACCTCAATCAGTTTCAACCCATCTGGGGTGATCATGCCGATTTGATGCCATGGTTCCCCCGCATCATCGACGATTTGGATCAAGGATTCCTGGGAGGGCAAATCGTTGATCTTCAGGTTTTC
>JAXHUT010000324.1:0-3703 GCA_034189405.1 Chloroflexota bacterium | reverse complement strand
GCATATTAAATCGTAGACGGACTTCGGACACCTTCGGACAGTCAAATACAGGCTGATGATTTTTAGATTGTTATGAGTGTTTTCAAGAAAAACCGTGAAATAACGGAACAAAACAAAGGCTTTGGGCGTCTTTAATGTAAGAAGATCGATAAATTAGGTCAAAAGCAAAAGTAAAGGATGCCGATATGCCCAAAGCAAAGCAAGACATACAAAACTTAGCGATATCCTTGTTGTTCCTGGTCGTTGTGCTATTGAGTGTTTTAGGAAGATAAATAAGTATTTACTTTATATCCAAACCAGTAAATTTCCACCAGAAGCCGGGTTATTCAAAACACAAATAAGATCTCTCAATTATTTTTCTCCGTAAACTGATTTCAATATGGGTCAAGATGCTCGGCACGCAAATCCTGCTGCTAAATCGCATGACATCCCCCTGGTCCTTATTATCTAATAAACCCAATACACATAAATTAGACACGGTGACCCAATTCCCAGTACCCAGCACCCAATTCCCAGTACCTGATTCACCAGTACCCAATTCCCAATACATTCTCTCCATCGGGTAAAATCATAACGATATTTTCGAAACAAAAGGCAAAAATGTTTTTACCCACCACACAAGGCGAGTTGAATAAACTTGGTTGGGACCAACTTGATGTCATCCTGATTACGGGTGACAGCTACATCGACAGCCCTTTTATGGGTGTCAGCGTTATCGGTCAGGTTTTGCTGGATGCCGGGTACAAAGTCGGTATCATTGCCCAGCCCGATTGTCAATCTCCGAATGACATCACCCGTCTGGGTGAACCCCGGTTATTTTGGGGTGTCAGCGCTGGCGCCATCGACTCAATGGTCGCTAACTATACCGCCACAGGACGACCCCGACGATCAGATGATTACACCCCAGGCGGACGCAATACCAAACGCCCCAATCGGGCGACACTGGTATACGCCAACCTGATCCGCCGCTATTTCAAGAACACCGTCCCTATTGTATTGGGCGGGATTGAAGCCAGCCTGAGGCGTATTGCCCATTATGATTATTGGGAAGATTCCATACGCCGTTCTGTACTTTTTGACGCTAAAGCCGATTACTTAATCTACGGCATGGGGGAAGGATCCGTTTTAGAACTTGCTGAAACATTGGATAAAAACGGCGATCCCAGGAAAATTCGAGGGTTGTGTTATATCGGCAAAAATATCCCGGCAGATTATTTGGCGTTGCCCTCATACGAGCAGATTATTGAAGATAAAGATGCTTTTATTGATATGTTTCACACCTTCTACCAGAATAATGACCCTCTCAATGCCAAAGGTTTGGCTCAACGTCACCAAGACCGTTACCTGATCCAGAACCCACCTTACCCGAATCTTTCTCAGAAAGCATTGGACAAAGTCTACGCCCTGGATTATGAACGCGCCCAACATCCCTATTACGAGAAGGACGGCAAGGTTAAAGCGCTTGAAACCATTCGTTTTTCCATCCCCACCCACCGCGGGTGTTATGGCGAATGTAATTTTTGCGCCATCGCTGTTCACGAAGGACGAACGGTTCGTTGGCGCAGCCAGGGATCCATCATTGATGAAGCAAAAGTGATTGCCGATCTGCCCGATTTCAAGGGGTATATCTACGATCTGAGCGGTCCCACTGCGAATATGTACGGGTTTGAGTGCCCGATCAAGCTTAGAAAAGGCGCCTGCCTTGATAAAGGGTGCGTTTATCCTGAGGTTTGCCCGGTATTGCCGGTTGATCACAAAACACAAACCGAGCTGTTGAAAAAACTGCGCGAAGTAGAAGGCGTCAAGAAAGTCTTCATCGGATCGGGGTTGCGTTATGATTTGATCCTCTCAGATCAAGAAAATGGTGAAGCTTATCTCAAGGAATTGGTCCAGCATCATATTTCAGGTCAGCTTAAAATTGCCCCGGAGCACACCCAACCGAAGGTACTGGAACGCATGCGCAAACCTGGTGTAAATAAATTGCTCGAATTCAAAAACCGCTTCGATGCTATGAATGAGGATGTTCGTAAAAACCAATTTCTCAGTTATTATCTGATCGCAGCCTACCCTGGATGCACCCTGGGCGATATGCAAGCCCTCAAAGTTTTTGCCACCAAAGAGCTGGGGGTATTACCCGAACAAGTGCAGGTTTTCATCCCCACCCCATCTACCTATGCCAGTGTGATGTATTACACCGAAAAAGACCCTTTCACCGGTGAGAAACTCTATGTCGAGAAAAATCCCGCTGCAAAAAAGCGTCAAAAGGAAATCATCACCGGACATAACGCACCGCCCAAATCTCACCAAAGAAGCAGGAGAAAAAGAAGGGGATAAATTAAATACAATTAGTTTATAAAATCTAATTTCGGAACTTGTTATTAATGACTTTGTGATTGGAATTTTTTGCGGACTGAAGTCCGCACTCCGGAAGGTCATATATGTGTATTTTGCGCAAAGTTATTTATGTGCTCATATTTTAAAGAAAAGAAGCAAAAGAAATCAATATCTTCACTCCAATGCGCGCTTATCAACGAATATTTTTTAAGTTGAATCTACTTTCTGATAAAATAATTATGCAACATTAATAATAGTTACGGAGTGCGGACTTCAGTCCGCCCAAAAGCTTATCGCCCATGAAATATTTATCTACCTTCACGGTGTAATAAATTATGATTCATCGCCCTCCCCATCTATATATTGATCAAGAATGGTATTTCATCAGCGCTCACACCGTTGGAAAAACGCCATTATACATATCAAAAAAACAGAAGAACTTATGGATAGAACAAATCACTCTACTCGCTAAAGAATATTCTGTTGATCTCGCGGCTTGGGTTCTATTAAACAATCATTATCACCTACTATGTTATTTCGATAAATCCGCTCATATCCCAGTGTTCTTCAAACGCTTGCATGGTGCAACATCCTACAAATTGAACAGGTTAGATCAAAAGCAGGGAAGAAAAGTTTGGTACAGTTATTGGGATCGTTGTATAAGAGATGAACGCGACTATTGGACGAAATTTAATTACATTCATTACAATCCAATTAAGCATGGTTATGTGAAGAATTTATATGAATGGGAAATTTCGAGTTATCCCAGGCTTTTGACAATCAATGGCCAAGAATGGTTTTCTGATTGTTGGGAATCGTATCCTGTAGTAACGTTTGATTTTGAGTAACAATAAAATAGATAATATTTAGTTTATAAAATCCAATTTCGATACATGTTATCGATGACTTTGTGAAGTGATATTTTTGCGGACTTCAGTCCGCACTCCGGAAGTTCATATGTGTGTATTTTGCACAAGGTTGTTTATGTACTTATATTGCAAATAAGGATAAATAATGAACCAAATTCCTCCGATCAGCACCACCCTTTCTCGCATCCAATCATGGGCACAAGACCACGCACCCGATGTGACCTTTCGCCCACCCGCAAAGCCGACGGCTGTTGATGGTTTCGAGCATAAAAGCGGTCTTGCTGTGCCAGAAAGCTTACATCAAGCATTGCTGATCATGGATGGGGAGACACGCCGTTCCGCGGGAATGATTGGCAACTGGCGACTAATGCCCATCGCCGAAATACAGGCAGCATGGGGTTTGCTTAATAAGCTGGATGAAAAGGGGGCATTTATCGATCACGCGCCAAAAGCTTCACCTTATATCCGAAAAGCCTGGTGGTACAGCGCCTGGATCCCGA
>JAXHUT010000323.1:0-2070 GCA_034189405.1 Chloroflexota bacterium | reverse complement strand
TTTTATCCGACCTCAGTCATGGAAACGGGTTATGACATCCTGTTTTTCTGGGTGGCGCGTATGATTATGACGGGCCTGGAATTCACCGGTGAAGTGCCTTTCCACACCGTCTATCTTCATGGGCTGATTCGTGATGAGAATGGTCAGAAGATGAGCAAGACCAAGAATAATGTCATCGATCCCCTGGCGGTGATGGACGAGTTGGGCACGGATGCGCTGCGATTTACACTGTTGGTTGGATCAACCCCCGGGAACGATATGAACCTTTCCCTGAAAAAGGTCGAAGCCAACCGTAATTTTGCCAACAAATTGTGGAATGCCGGGCGTTTTTTGATTGGCAATATCGATAAGATGCCGCTCAAGATGGATGCTGAACCCGATTGGACCCTTGCCGACAGTTGGATCTGGTCTCGGGCAAAACAATTGAGCGAAACGGTCAATCGTTTATTTGAAGCCTATCAATTTGGCGAGGCGGGACGCCAGATTTATGACTTTTTCTGGACGGAGTTTGCGGATTGGTATTTGGAAATCTCAAAGGACCAGATCGCAGCGGGTGGCGATCGGGCTTATTCAACCATTCAATTGCTGGTGAAGATATTTGATCTTTGCCTGCGGTTCCTGCACCCCTTTACCCCCTTTGTGACGGAAGCCTTGTGGGGACATTTGAAGGAAGCAGCACAGGAAGTTTCACCTGATCTGGCACCTAAAGGCGGCTGGGAAGATGCCCTGATCATCGCTCAATGGCCTGAAAGGATGGCATTTGAGGGCTGGGAAGCTGAAGCCGTGGAAGATTTCACCCTGATCCGGGAGATGGTGCGTGCGATTCGCAATATTCGGGCGGAGTACAAGGTTAAGCCCGATCATAAAATTGCCTGCACGATCAGCGCAGGGGAAAAATTAGATATGATCGAATCACAACGCCAGGTTTTTATCTCCCTGGCAGGCCTTGATTCGGATGCCCTGAAAATTGTGTCAGACTCACTTGAGCCCAGCGATGAGGCAATCAACCTGGTGGTCACACCCGTTGAGATTTCACTGCCCCTGGCGGGATTGGTGGATGTGGAAGCGGAACGGGAGCGGCTTGAAAAGGAATTGGCAGAAGCTGAAGGGCAGATCAAGCGTTTGGAGAAATTGCTGGCAAGCCCCTTTGCTCAAAAAGCGCCAGCTGAGGTTGTCCAGAAGGAACGGGATAAGCTTGCGGATTACCAGGAAACAGCGCAAAAAATCAGACAGCAATTGCGCTAATTGATAATAAACAAGAAATAAGAAACCTATGGAGCGTGTTGAAAAACAAAGAACAGTCTTGATAGCTCGTAGCTTGTAGCTGGTAGTTCGTAGATCAAAGCTGATAGCTGAAAGTTGAAAGGTGAAAAATCTGGTAGCTGGTAGTTCGTCGCAATTGACCAATGCCTATATGGTTAGACAAGATTGAAATTGACATCCATGTCATAAATGGTGCGATGACCCTCAGTCGTGCCTCCTCAGCACCTGAAGGTGTTTCGCTTCGCTCCTACACCTAAAGGCGTTCCGCTTCGCTCCAGGCAGGCGATCGCACCGCACCCTTGTACGACTTAAATCCCCCTGCTTGCGGCTTGCTTGCCAACCCACCGCCAATCCGTGATTTTGTTAATGGTGGGTTGGTTATAGAAATGCCATACGGACAAAATGAAGGTGTTCCGCTTTGCTTCTACATCTAAAGGTGTTCCGCTTTGCTTCTACATCTAAAGGTGTTCCGCTTTGCTCCTACACCTAAAGGCGTTCCGCTTCGCTCCAGGAAGCTTTTTAAAACGATTTTCAACACCCTCAACAAATTATCTCCCACAATTGATTTCTTGTAGGGGCTCAGCATGCTGAGCCCCTACCCTTGATTTCCTCACTAATTTAATAAATCCAAGTATGCGGTTGATCCCAAGGCTCTGGTTTTATCTTTTTAGTAGATTTGTATGGATTATCCAGCGAAAGTCTAATTATAGATATTCAGGAATTTATCTATGATTGGTTACCCGTTCGTATTCCAGCTGCATGATGCGGCGCAGGATTGCCAGGGAAGAGGCATAGGTGGAATCGACC
>JAXHUT010000322.1:0-2421 GCA_034189405.1 Chloroflexota bacterium | reverse complement strand
CCCTGCCCATGAATTTGATAATTGTTTCCATGATTTTGGGGATAGTAAGTTGTTGATGCTGAAAAAGCTTTGCTGTCTGTGCCCCTCATTTACAAGAAACATAGTCTCTCCAAGATTGCTCATTGTATCCTTGTCTCAATATCATTATTATAGTTTAATTTCTAAAACATCGCCACCTTTTCACCCCTTTTTTCAGTAGAGCCAACACTTAGATTTTTGAATTTTCTTTGACTTCTCATTCTGTAAGGTGCTCTCCTGGTTTCATGAAAGCTTTGAAAACGATAATGTCCATTCATCATCCACTCGATAGGATATATCCGGCTTTATATGCATTATTGGCATCAAAGCAACGGTGATGATTTTAGTTCATTTTTGCATTTTTCTCCATAAATGATCGCTTCGCTTTTTTACTTCTGCTAAAAGTTCATCGGTATCAAAGCTGGTGTGCTTGCCGTTTTCGATGCAAAGTTTTCCGTCAATGAAGACATGTGAGACATCGCCTCCTAAACCATTATGGACGAGATTAGCTACGGGATCCTTTGCTGGCTGTAGGTGGGGTTGGAGGTAGTTGATCGCAACCAGATCAGCTTTTTTCCCAATTTCAATCGAACCAATCTGATGATCCAGGTTCAGTGCACGGGCGCCATTGATGGTTGCCATCTCAAGCACGTCCATTGCATCAAGGGCGACCGGATCTCCAGTTTGCATCCTTGCTACACATAACGCCAAGCGCATCACTTCGATCATATCACCTGCCATATTATCTGTTCCCAAACCGATGTTAACACCTGACTCAACCATGGCTTTAATCGGCGCCATCATTCCCCCTTTTGAATTGCTGCCGCTCTGATGAGAGACCTGAGTGTTTGTCTTAGCAAGCACTTGAATATCATCCGGGGTGATAAAAATACAATGTCCGGCGATCATATTTTCACCCAGCAGGTCCAATGATTTCAGATAGAACGGAACCGTCATCTCGCTTCGTTCTTTGATAACACGGACTTCCCGCATACTCTGCGCGACATGCAAAACCATCTTCGCATCAAGCTCTCCAGCGGCATCCCGAACAGTTTCCAGATATGAAGTCGAGCATGTGTCTGGTGCGTGTGGGCCGATAAATACCTGGATGCGTCCATTGTCTTTTCCCTGCCAGCGTTCGAATAATTCAATACCCTTTGAGAGAAGGACTTCACCACGATCAAAATCAAATTCATAACGGCCTTCGGGAATCAGGAAGAGATCGGCATCATGCAGCCTTTCACTGACCACACCACGCATGGATAAGGCTGAATATGCCCGAGCTGTTTCATTGGCATAAATGTAATTATCCACCATGCATGTGGTGCCGAAGCGCAAGGCTTCCAGAGCTCCTAATAATGAAAATATGTAGCAGTCCTCCGGGGACATAAACACTCCCTGAGGAACATTAGGGCTGTATGCGGGGGCAATACCCTGGTCATCCCCGATTCCTCGTAATATTGATAAGGCAGCATGGGTATGGATGTTGACGAACCCTGGAAATATGCCGTGGTTGGGGAGATATAATGGTTCTATTGATTGATATTTTTTTGGGAGATTTTTGGATGCGCCTAACCATTCAATTATTTCATCATTAATAACGATGGCAGCATCTTTTATAATGTTTCGGTCGGGATCCATCGTGACAATGGTTGCACCTGAGATTACTTTTTTCATGCTCATTCTCCAGGAGATTCATAATTCTTGATTGTTCGTTTTAAGTTCCAAGATTTTACCACGGCAATTTGATGGCGGAAATTTCTATTCTTTGAGAGTGTTGAAAACCAAGTCATTAATTGACAAAAATCGCAAACTGTGATTCAATTAAGGAAACTCACAATAAGCGAGGTAGAGATGGCCAAAAAACGTTATGTAGACACCCGAGACCAGTCCTTTTTTGGAAATTATATCTATGATCAGGTTATTCCTAACCTAGACAAGCCAGAACCAAAAAGGTAAAAGTCTATCGAAAAAATGATGTAAAATTTCTCTAAGCAACAAGAGGCTTAAGGAGAAAACTATGGGTACAATACTGTTGAACGAAAAGTACGAAACTGAGATTCAAGGCACACTGCAATGCTATGATCGTGTCGTTATCAGCGGCAATCTGCAACCATTGTGCTATGCCAAAGGCATGACTAAGTACTTGTACGAGCAGGGGATCCGGATTTTCGATTACGCAAAGCTGTTTGCAGAACCATTACGCAACCTTATACGCGAAAATACGGAGAAGATCGCTGCTGAGAATGGTCTTGAAATCGAGTTCATCACCAGGAAGGACTCCTTTCGCAAAGAAGAACGGATCAAGAAAATCATTGCTGACCGCGGAGACCATCCTGGCTTGGTGCACATCTTTTCAGCAATGGAAGGCTGTCAGGCGTACAGGCCCTGGCACAATAAAGC